>URRU01000058.1 GCA_900550335.1 uncultured Clostridium sp.
CGCCTCTCTTGCGTTCATATTATAACCTCTCTATCTTTATGCAATAAACTTGCATAGTAATCTAATATTAATTATACACTAAATAATAGAATTCTGTCACTCAAAAAAGAAGATGATATAGACAACGCACTCCAGGCTTCGACGTCACCCCCTTTTATCTAACACATTTAAAAGTTGCGTGACGTCTGTAGATTGTCGTAGCTTTTGTCTATATACATCTTCTTTTGAGATAAAAATTCTATAATTTTATGTATATCTTAACCTAAATTGACCGACACATATATTTTGTTGGCAGTTCCTTTTACTTATTTTTCTATCCCCGAATTCCATATTTAAAAAAGATAAATGATTGCTGTTGCAAGTTTTTTACAATCTGACTTTTGGCGGGTAATCACGAATTAATTTGCATCGACAATTCCGCAAGCGCCACACACATATTTCTATCTTTTTCCTTTAGGCTCAGCTGGCACTTATATTTTGTTGGCAGTTCTTTTTGTCTTGAATAATTATTTGAAATGAACTCGACAATCTGGAAATGCCCCGCAACAGATTTAAGGTCTTATATAATTTTGCGGGGCATTGAAGCCTGGAGAGGAATTCAAATAATTATTCAAGACAGAAAAAAAGACTGCCACAAAATATTGTGACAGCCCCTCCTATTAATCATCTCTATTGTTTGCTATTAGTAATAGTCTTGCAAGTTGTAGTATTGCAGTTAATGCCGCAGCAACATAAGTCATAGCAGCTGCAGATAATACTTTTCTACTATCTCTTGCTTCTCCACTATCGACAATACCTAAATCTTGTAACTGGAATAATGCTCTTTTTGAAGCATTAAATTCAACAGGAAGTGTTATTAACTGGAAGATTACTGTTGCAGAGAACATCAATATCCCAAGCTGTAGCATAGTATTATTTCCAGAGAAGAATAAACCTACAAATATAAGTATCCAAGATAAACTAGAAGCAAAGTTTACAACAGGAACTATTGCCCCTCTTATTTCTAGAGGCTTATATCCATAAGCGTGCTGTAGTGCATGTCCACATTCATGTGCTGCTACAGCAACAGAAGTTATAGATGTTCCGTAGTACACTTCTTCTGATAATCTAAGTACTTTTTTTCTTGGATCGTAATGGTCAGTTAAAGTCCCTCTTATTGGAACTACTCTAACATCTCTTATTCCATTTGCTGCTAAAATTCTCTCAGCAGTTTCTTGTCCATTATATCCACTACGAGATTTTATTCTAAAAAATCTATTTGTAGTTGATGATACTTTAAACTGTGCATACATTGTAAATAGTATCGCAGGTATTAAAATCATCATTGTTGGGTCGTAAAACATACCCATTCCATAATATGGCATCATTTTAAAATCACCGTCCTATTTTCCTTTAAAAAACGATACAGCTTCTCTTACCATATCCATATTTACCCTAGTGTCAAAGCAAGGTCCATTAGGTCTTTCATTATATACACCAAGTACTGGAATTCCCTTGACATCTATTATTCCCTCAGTTAAATCTCTCTCGCAAGCAACTGCAATTACTGCTTTAGGTCTATTTTCTATTATAACCTTTCTTGCTAAAGTCCCACCTGTAGCTATAAATACATGCACATCTTCATCATCTCCCAATTTTGCAAGATCTGCTATATTACATAGTCCACATCTAGCACAGTTTTCTATTGTAGATGTAACTCTAAATTTACATGTATGCTGCTGTAGACAATGAGGTAATAATACTAGTATATCCTTACCCTTCAAAGAATATTTTCCAGTTCTAACATAGCTATTATTTAATTTAATAAAAACTCTTCTAATTCCACTCTTAGACATACCTGCAAGCTCTGAAATCACTACAATTATAGGATATAATGTCTTTACAATTCTATAATTTATCTTCATTAGACTAGGGCTTACTTTTTTATCATCTAAAACTTTTTTAGTTATAATTGCAGAAAATAAGAATATAATCGCAATTATAGAAATAAGAGCTATACTTATGTATATTATTAAACTAGGTGTTCCAGCTACTAAAAAATCACCTATCAAAGTAATTGCCAGTAGCACAGAAAATAAAATAGCTATACTTATTGAATATTTCTTCATATCTGACATAATATCACCTATGAAAGAACAGCTCCAGTTTCTACACTGTTACCTTTTATATATTCTGATACAGGCATTCTCTTTTTATTTGGCATCTGCATTTCTTTTATTAAAATTACGCCATCTCCTGTACTCACTTTTATCCCCATTTTATCTGTACCTAGTATAGTACCAGGTTCTTTATTGCTAGTTTCGTTTAATACTTCTGTTTTCCAGATTTTCATTTTTCCTTCATTGTATATAGCATAAGCACTTGGCCAAGGATTAACTCCTCTAACTAGGTTATGTATTTCTCTTGAAGTTTTGCTAAAGTCTATATGACCTAATTCTTTATCCATTGTAGGTGCATAAGTAAATTCCTCATGATTCTGCTGAATTCTTGGAGCTTTTCCTTCTGCTATTAAATCAACAGTTTCTTTTAATACCTCTGCTCCTTCAACCATCATTATATCGTGAAGTTCACCAGCTGTTATCTGATCATCTAACTTAAATTCTCTTGTTAGTATCATATCACCTGTGTCTAGTCCTTCATCCATGTACATTGTAGTAACACCTGTTTTTTCTTCACCATTTATTATTACCCAGTTTATAGGTGCTGCTCCTCTGTATTTTGGAAGTAAAGATACATGCACATTTACGCATCCGAATTTTGGTATTTCTAATATTTCTTTTGGAAGTATCTGTCCAAATGCTACAACTACTATTAAATCTGGATTTATTTCTTTTATAGTCTGAACAAATTCTTCATCTCTAGCTCTAACTGGCTGATATACTGGTATATCGTGTTCAACAGCTAGTTCTTTTACTGGTGGCATTGCCAATTTTTTACCTCTGCCTTTTGGTTTATCAGGCTGAGTAACTACAGCTAGTATCTCATGCTTTTCATCTATTAATTTCTGTAAGCATGGAACAGCTATATCTGGAGTACCCATAAATACAACTTTCATCTACATTCATCCTACTTTCTTAATTTACTATTTCTTTATACTATATTTGATCTATATTATTTGTACTGTATTCAATTTATACTCTTTATCATATTTATTAGATAAATCAATTTTATTTAATAAACCAATTATTTTTCTACTCTATCAACAAATAATATTCCATCTAAGTGGTCTAATTCATGGCAGAAAGCTCTTGCAAGTAATTCTTCTCCTGCTAATTCAAATTCTTTTCCGTATCTGTCCTGAGCTTTAACCTTTACAAAGTATGGTCTAGTAACAGGTTCATTTATATTGTCTACACTTAGGCATCCTTCTATATCAGTTTGTTTTCCAGATGCTTCTATTATTTCTGGGTTTATTAATTCTATAATTCCTTCACCTATATCTATAACAACCGCTCTTTTTAACATACCAACCTGAGGTGCTGCAAGACCTACACCATCTGCTTCGTACATAGTGTCAGCCATATCATCTAATAACTGTCCTAATTTTTCATCGAATTTTGTAACTGGTTTACATTTTTTTCTTAATACTGGTTCTCCCATTTTTGTAACTCTTCTTAAAGCCATTTTTTATTCCTCCTAATAACCGTTTTAACTGTTCTTTTTAATAATAAGTTTTATTTTTTATTTTTATATTTTAAAGTACGCTATTTGGATTTACCGATATTGAAATATTTATTCCCTTATCAAATACAACATCTCTTTTTGTTATACATACATATTTAATTATACCCTTTAAAAGATTAATTTCAACACCATCATCCTTAAATAATATCTGCCATCTGTAATTTTTATTTATTCCATTCCATGGGATTTACGCAAAAAGCACCTATAGCAGGTACAGTGCTGTTATCTTACTGTCTCTTCCTTTAAATAAATATCTTAAAGAATTATACATCGAGTATGCATTTTTCTCTACCAGTTTTTCATTTTCTCCACTTATAACAACACTTATCATATTATTAAATGGAGGGTATTCAAAAGTCTCTCTGATTTTAATTTCATTTTCATAAAATTTTTCAAAATCATACTCCATCGCACATTTTATCGCATAATGGTCTGTATTATAAGTCTGAAGCACAACTTCTCCTTCTTTATCTGC
Source organism: uncultured Clostridium sp. (assembly GCA_900550335.1). Classification (GTDB taxonomy): domain Bacteria; phylum Bacillota; class Clostridia; order Peptostreptococcales; family Peptostreptococcaceae; genus Peptacetobacter. The sequence continues at coordinate 4,160 of URRU01000058.1, forward strand.
TCTTCCTGCTCTTCCTGCAACCTGCGTAATTAACTGGAATGTTGTTTCAAAGCTTTTAAAATCAGGGAAGTTTAACATCATATCCGCCGAAATTATTCCTACTAATGTAACATCAGAAAAATCTAGCCCCTTAGAAATCATCTGAGTGCCTATTAAAACATCTGCCTCTTTATTTCTAAATTTCTCTAAAATTTCCTCTGTCGCACCTTTTCTTGCGGTAGTATCCTTATCCATTCTAAGCACCTTAATTTCTGGAATCAGATGTTTTAGCTCTTCTTCTATCCTCTGAGTTCCTGTTCCAAAAGGTCTTAAATAGTTGCTACCACATTCTGGGCATTCACTAGGTACCTGTTTTTCGTATCCACAGTAGTGACATCTAGCTGTATTGCTTCTTTTGTGGTATGTAAGAGAAATATCGCAGTTTTCACATTTCATAACATATCCACAACTTCTGCAAGACACAAAGTTTGCATATCCTCTTCTATTTAAGAATAAAATCGTCTGATTTTTTTCTAAAGTATTTTTCTTTATTTTTTCTATCAAAGTCGAGCTAAATATACTTTTATTTCCCATTCCTAGCTCGGCCTTCATATCTACAACCTCTATCTTAGGCAATGGCTTAGAATTTGCCCTTTTATCTATCTTTAATAGTTTATATTCTCCATTTTTTGCTTTATAGTATTCCTCAACTGAAGGTGTAGCCGATCCCATTACCAAGGTTACATTATTTTTAAATGACATATATCTTGCAACCTCAAGTGCACTAAACTTAGGATTCATCTCTGACTTATAAGCAGATTCGTGGAATTCGTCTATTATAACAACTCCCAAGCTCCTAAATGGTGCAAATAGTGCAGACCTTGCTCCAATAAGTATTCTTATCTCGCCTTTTTTGACTGCCCTAAAAACATCGTGTTTTTCTCCTTCAGATAATTGACTGTGGAAAACTCCTACTATATCGCCAAATCTGTTCTTTATTCTAGCAACAGTTTGAGGTGTAAGAGAAATCTCTGGAACAAGGATTATACTATCTAGGCCTTGAGAAAGTGCATACTCCACTATATCCATATACACTTCTGTTTTCCCACTTCCTGTTATCCCATGAAGTATGTAAGGCTTTTTATCTTCGTTAAACATCTCATTTTTTACAACCTCAGCAACTTCTCTCTGCTGCTCATTTAATTCTATTTTCTTTGATTCAGCACTATATCTCGATTCAGGCTTTCTATAATAAGCTTTCATTGTAAAATCGAGTAACCCTCTATCTTTCAATGAATTTATACTTTGCTTAGAAACCTTTAAAATATCGACAATATCGTTTATCTCAGCTTCCTCATTTAATTTAAGAAATTCTATAATTTCTCTTTGCTTATTTCCTATTCTTATCTTATTCTCAGAAATATACTCCTCTGTATCATCTTCATCGTATCTTAGACTTACAAAGCACATATTCTTTTCATTTTTTGTGTTAGCATATTCCCATTTTATATCTACAACACCTTTATTCTTCATTCTGTGTAGTATATTATTTATATTTTCCAAGTATTTTAGCTTTTCTACCTTAATTTTTCCTTTATTTTCCGAAATTTTTATTGCAACTTTTTTCTCATCATCAGATAGAGAATCAATCTTTTCTAAATAATCATTTTTTAAAACTGCAACCTTATAATTTTTTAACTTAAGTCCCTTTGGATAAATCATATTTATACATTCCATATATGTGCAAATATATCTATTCTTCATCCAATGAACTAGCTCAAGTTGCTCAGGTAAAAACAACGGCTCTTCATCTAAAATATCTACTATTTCCTTAATTTTAAATTTTTTATCTGAATTCTCTTCCTCTAAACCTTTTTCATCTCCAAAATTATTCTTAATCTTAAAGACAAAAGCCTCTATAGGTTTATTACCCTTTCCAAAAGGAACTAAAACTCTATGTCCTACTCTTAGGACATCCTCTAGAAATTCTGGGATTTTATAAGTGAAGAGATTATCCGTATAAACTGTATTACTTCTGACTATAACCTCTGCATACATTTACTCCATCCCTCCTTTTTCTAAAATATATGTAAAAAAATAGAGGAGTTACCCCTCTATTTTTTATTGATTTTATTTTTAATAATTTTATCTCGATATTACTGATTTTCTATTATTCCTTTTACTTTATCAAGTATAATATCTGCAACATCTTCTTTACTCATTTTGGGATAATCTTCCATATTTCCGTCAGCATCTATTATTTTAACTATGTTAGTATCTGTGTTAAATCCAGCACCTTCTTTAGTTAAGTCGTTTGCTACTATAAAATCTAAGTTTTTAGATTCTATTTTTCTCTGAGCATTTTGAAGTAAGTCATTTGTTTCTGCTGCAAATCCTACTAAAACCTTATCTGCTTTGATTTTACCCATTTCTTTGGCAACATCCTTAGTTCTAGCAAGCTCTATTGAAAGGTCTCCTTCTTTCTTTTTGACCTTTTTCTTTGAATAATTTTTAGGCTTATAATCTGCAACTGCAGCACTCTGTATAAGTACATCGCAGTCCTCAAAATTATCATTTACAGCATTATAAAGACTTTCTGCAGATGAAGTTTGAACAAATTTATGTACTCCTCTAGGTATCTCTAAGCTTGTAGGCCCTGATATAAGAGTTACCTCAGCACCTCTCATAATCGCTCTTTTTGCTATTGAGTATCCCATTTTTCCTGATGATCTATTAGTTAAGTATCTTACAGGGTCTATATCTTCAACAGTAGGCCCTGCTGTAACAGTTATCTTCATACCTTTTAAATCATCACTTCCAAATAAAGAAACATATACCTCATGTACTATATCGTCAACATCGGCTAATTTTCCTTTACCTAAATCTCCACAAGCAAGTCTTCCTGAAGCTGGCTCTACAAATTTGTATCCATATCTCTTTAATTTTTCGATATTATCCTGAACTATAGGATTTTCGTACATATTTGTATTCATAGCAGGTGCTATAATAACTGGTGCTTTTGTAGCCATAACCGTAGTAGTTAGCATATCATCAGCTATTCCACCAGCTATCTTTCCAATCACATTTGCAGTAGCGGGTACTATTAAGAAAGTATCTGCTTTTTTTGCAAGAGATATATGCTCTACATCCCAAGTCTTTGGCTCTTCAAACATATCTGTTATAGCAAAATTCTGGCTTAGTGTCTGGAAAGTCATCGGAGCTACAAACTCACATGCAGATTTTGTCATTATTACATGTACTTCTACATCTAATTTTTTTAGCTTACTAACAATATCACAAGCCTTATATGCAGCTATTCCACCGCAAACCCCGATTACTACTGTTTTCTTTTCCATAATATTACTCCTGCTGTTCAGCTATCTGTCTGTTCTGTTCTTCCTGATGTAATTTTTCTTTTCTTGCTATTTCTTCTTCTGTTAATAATCTGTAAGTTATTTTTCCTTCTGCAACTTCTTTAGTAGCAGTTATAACTGGTTTTTCTTTTTTAGCTGTTTCTACATAAGGTTCAGCTCCGTCAACTAATTCTCTAGCTCTTTTTGCTACAGTCCAAGCTAGGTAGTATCTGTTGTCTATTTTTTCTAATACGTCGTTTATTGATGGTTTTAACATTTTTTATATTCCTCCTCAAATTCTTTAAGTATTGCTTCTTTGTATCTTTCTGTTTTGTTTTTTTCCGCTGCTATTATAGATTCTATGTCCTTAGCTGCAGTTTCAACATCTTCATTTATTATGAAATAGTCGTATTCTTTTAGAGTCTGTATCTCTTCATACGCCATGCTGAATCTTTTTTCAATCTGTTCTTCTGTTTCAGTTCCTCTACCAACTAATCTTTTCTTTAATTCTTCTAAAGATGGTGGTAATACGAATATAAGAACTGAATCTGGGCACATTTTTTTAACATTTAAAGCACCTATCATCTCTATTTCAAGAAGTACATCCTGACCTTTTTCAAGATTTTCCATTATAGCTGCTTTTGGAGTTCCGTAGAAGTTACCGTATCTTTCAGCGTATTCAAAAAGATCTCCTTCTTCTATCATTTTTTTAAATTCTTCATGTGTTTTATAATAATAATTTACGCCTTCCTGTTCTCCCTCTCTAGGAGCTCTAGTTGTAGCAGATACAGATAACTTTATGTTTTCGTTATTTTTTAATAACTCTTTACATATTGTACCTTTTCCCGCACCTGAAGGTCCTGAAACAACAGTTAGAATCCCTTTTCTATTCATTTTCAAAATCCTCCGCTTAATTTATTTTTAATACAGAATAAATTCTATAAATTATTCTATATTCTGAATCTGTTCTCTTATTTTTTCTAATTCGCTCTTAATTTCAACAACTGTATTTGTTATTTCTAAATCTGATGATTTTGAGCCTATAGTATTAGTTTCTCTATTCATTTCCTGAATTAAGAAGTCTATTTTTCTACCTATAGAATCATTTCTTTCTATTGTTGTTTTAAGCTGAGCTATATGGCTCTTAAATCTAACTATTTCTTCAGTTATATTGCTCTTATCCGCATATATAGCCACTTCCATAGCTATTCTATTTTCATCTATTATTTCAGGATTATCTAAAAATTCCTTAATTCTTGAAGTTAATTTTTCTTTATATTCAACAACTACTGTTTCTGAATATTCTTCTATTCTATCTATGTATTCTCTAAGCAGTCCACATCTCATTTTGATGTCTTCTGCAAGTTTTTTACCTTCTATAGTTCTCATTTCAGTAAGTTTTTCCATAGAAGCCTTAACAGCCTGTTCTAACATATTCCAAAGAAGGTCTTCATCATCTTCCTTTTCTTCTGTTCTAACAACATCTGGGAATTTTGCGATGTTCATTATAGATATATCATCATCCATAGAGTATCTATCTTTTATCCGAGTTAGTATATTGTAGTACTGGTCTGCTAGCTGTTCATCAAATTTTAAACTAACATCTTCACTTCCAGTAAGTTCTAATTTTATAAATACATCAGCTCTTCCTCTTTTTACATAGTCTTTTATTAAATTTCTAACTTTATCCTCTAAAAAAGCTATTTTTCTAGGAAGTCTTATATTTATATCAGAGTATTTGTGATTTATTGTTCTACATTCTACTAAAAAATAATAATTATCATCTCTATATTCGCCTCTTCCGAAGCCTGTCATACTTATTGCCATCTCTTAAACCTCCAAGTATCCTTCGCATATTTTAACAGCTGGTCCTGTCATATATACTGTATCACCTATATCAATTTTAACTGTTCCACCTTTTGATGTAACATTCATACTCTTTTCTGTTTTTCCAAGATAATTGCAAATTATAGCTGATGCAGTCATTCCCGTTCCACAACCTAATGTATATCCACATCCTCTTTCCCAAGTGTACACGTTTATATTGTACTGATCTCTAACCTTTACAAAGTTTACATTTGTTCTTTCTGGGAATAATTCACAATTTTCTATAGCTGGCCCATATTTTTTTATCATATCTAGGTCAAATTCATCTACAAAAACTATTGTATGAGGTACTCCCATAAGCATAGATGTTATTGTAAAATCTCTATCTAATATATGTACTTTTTCCTCGATGAATTTTTCCTTATCTGTAGATACGGGAATTTCACTTGTTTTAAAAGTTCCTCCACTCATATCTACTTTTATATTTATTACGTCTCCCAAATCCGATGTATTTACTATTACATGTTTTATACCTGCTAAAGTATCAACATCAAATTCTTTTTCATTGACTATATGGTTATCGTAAACAAATCTACAGAAACATCTAAGTCCATTTCCACACATAGCAGCTCTTGAGCCATCAGAATTGTAGTAGACCATTTCAACATCTGCTACATTCGAATTTTTTACAACCAAAAGTCCATCTGCCCCAACAGACATCCTTCTGTTACATACTTGTAACGCCAATGAAGAATACTCTGAAGGACTTTTTCCGTCATTTCTCCCATCTATAGCTATAAAATCATTTCCTATACCATGTAGTTTCCAGAATTTCATATTCATACACTCCTTATACAGTATTTTTACTACCTACTTTCGAGAATAATAAAATTCTGCATAAACCCAAGTAGTAGTTTTTTATCACACTTGAAAGTTC
>URRU01000059.1 GCA_900550335.1 uncultured Clostridium sp.
AAAAATGGTATAACAGCTATAGTTGGACCAAATGGTAGTGGAAAAAGTAATATATCTGATGCTGTGAGATGGGTTTTAGGAGAACAGAGTATAAAAAGTCTGAGAGGAGATAAACTAGAGGACGTAATATTTGCTGGATCAGACAAGAAAAAACCTATGAACTACTGTGAAGTATCTCTTACTATTGATAATTCAGACGGTGAAATAGAGATAGATTTTACTGAGCTGACAATAAAAAGAAGAGCTTATAGAAATGGAGAAAGTCAGTTCTTTTTAAATGGAAAACCATGTAGATTAAAGGACATCAAGGAATTGTTCTTAGATACAGGTATAGGAAAAGACAGCTACTCTATAATAGAACAGGGAAAAGTAGATGAAATACTTAGCAATAATCCATTGGTTAGAAGAAAAGTATTTGACGAAGCCTGTGGAATAGCTAAATACAGATATAAAAAACAGGAAGCTGAAAGAAATCTTAAAAATACAGCAGAAAACTTAGAGAGAATAAACGATATTTATATAGAAATAGAAAAACAGATAAATCCATTAAAGAATCAGAAAGAAAAAGCGGAAAAATTCTTGGAAATATCTGGGAGACTTAAAGAATTAGAAATAAATAATTTTTTAAGAGAGATAAATAAAATAGATAAAGAAGCTAAGGAAATAAAAATAACACTAGAAGAGAGCGAAAAAAAGATAAATACTAGTGAAGAAAAAAATAAAGCTTTAGAAAAAGAATATGAAGATTTTAAATTAGAATCAGAGGTTATTGATGAGGAGATTGAAAAGGAAAATGAGTACTTATCTTCTCTTAAAGAGGTAATTGCACAGAAAGAGTCAGAGATAAATCTTATTACAGAAAAAAGTAATAATAAGAAGAAGGATATAGAAAGAAAAAAAGACGAAATATCTAAGTTAAGCAGTTTATCTGAAAAAAATGATGAGGATAAAAAGGAAAATCTTCAAAAAATAGAAATCTTAAATGCAAAAAAAGAAGAATTAGAAGCTAACTTAGAGAAAAAAGGCTCTAAAAATAAGGAGCAGAAAGAAAATATAGACTGTCTTGAAAAAACAATAGATGAATTGAAAGATAATATGATTAAGTTATTAAATGAAAAGCAGACTATATCTAACAATGTTTCCTCTCTTGAAGCCAATAGAGATAATATGAATCAAAGATGGCAGACAATAGACGAAACAACTGATGAAAATGAAAAAAATATAAAAAATACTTCTAAGTTAATAGAAACAGAAAATGACGAACTAAAGGATATAACTTCTAAATTTGAAGATGTAGATAAAAAGATATTAGGTAATGCAGAAAAAATAGAAAACATATCTAAAGAAATATCGGATTTAGAAAAAAATATAACTGATAATAAGTACGAATTAAACGAGTTTAAATCTAAAAAGAAAATATATGTTGAAATGGAAAATCAATATGAAGGATTTAATCGAGGAGTAAAAGAAGTATTAAAAAATAAAAAATTAAAAGGAATTGATGGAGCAGTAGCACAGGTTATATCAGTTTCTGAAAAATACGAAAAAGCTATAGAATCATCTCTTGCAGCAGCTATGCAGAATATAATAACAGAGGACGAACAGAGTGCTAAGGAAGCTATAGAATTCTTAAAGAAAACAGAGGGTGGAAGAGTTACATTCCTTCCTTTAAATGTAGTTAGCTCTAATTTAATAGATTTAAAAGATGTAAAATCAAAAGTTGAGCCAATAGGTATAGCATCTGATTTAGTAGAATTTGATGAAAAATACAGAAACATAGTAGAAAGTTTACTTGGTAAAACTGTAGTTATTGAGAATATAGATCAGGCAATACAGTTTGCAAGGGATACAAAGTATAAGTTGAAAATAGCTACTCTTGATGGAGAAATACTAAAACCTGGTGGATCAATAACTGGTGGTAGTATAAAAAATAGTGGCAATCTATTATCTAGAAAGAGAATTATAAGTGAGTACTCAGAAAAGATAGATATGCTTTCTGAAAGTATAGAGAAGGAAGAGTCAAGCCTTAAATCTTTAAAAGAAGATAAAACTAATTTATACACTGAAAAAGATAAGCTAGTATCTGAAAAGAACTCTATAGAAAAAGATATTCTTCTAAAAAAAGCAGAGATAAAAAAATTAGAGGAAAAAATTGTAGAATATAAGACTAATATAGAAAAATTAGAAAGAGAAAAGGAAAGTATTAGCTCTAATATGGAATATACTATATCTAAATTAAATTCTGCAAATAAAGAAATTGAGGAAATAGATAAAAAATCCGAAAAATCTAGGGAAGAAGTTGAAAAATTAAATAGAGAACTAGAAGAAGGTAAGAGTTTATACGACAAAGAAAGAAAAGATTTTGAAGAATTAAATATAGAGTTAGTAAATTTAAATAATGAATTAAAATCTTTAGATTCTAATACTAATAGGATTTCTATGGAAAATGAAAATACTGTTATAAAAATAGAAGGCATGAAAAAAGAAATAGAATCGGATTTAAAAGATGTAGGAGAATTTGAAGAAAGGATAAAAGCTGAAGAAGTAGAAAAGGCTAATGTCCAGAAGGAACATCTTGAAGCTAGTAGAATATTAGAGGATAAGAGAATAAAAAGAGCTGAATTAAAAAATGCTATAGATGAAAAAATAAAAGAAATAAAAAGAAATGAAAGAGAAGTTTCTGAGTTTAAAGAAGAGCTATACAAGATTAACTCTAAGCTAGAAAGATTTAAATCTAATAGAGAAAATTATTTAAATAAGATGTTTGAACAATATGATATGACATTTATGCAGGCATCAGAGCTTAGAAATGATGAGCTTCAGATAAGTAAAAAAGAGATAGAAACTTTAAAAAGAGAAAAAAGAAGTATTGGAAGTGTCAATTTAGATTCTATAGAAGAATATAAAGAAACTAAGGAAAGATACGACCTTTATAGTAGTCAAAAGGCGGATTTAGAAGAATCTATTTCTGGAATAACTAAGCTTATAAAAGAATTAGAGCATAATATGAAAATAGAATTTGTTGAAAAATTTGAAGAGATTTCAAATAATTTTAAAGAAGTTTATAAAAAATTATTTGGTGGAGGAACAGGAGCGTTGACTATAGCTGATAAGGAAAATATCCTAGAAAGCGATATAATCATAACAGCTCAGCCACCAGGTAAGAAAATGAAAAATATAAATCTTCTATCAGGTGGGGAAAAGGCACTTACAGCAATATGTATATTATTTGCTATAATTATTTCTCGACCTACACCATTCTGTATACTAGACGAAATCGAGGCACCTCTTGATGATATAAACGTATATAGATTTGGAGAATTTTTAAAAGAATTATCGCAGGATACCCAGTTCATAGCTGTTACACATAGAAGAGGTACTATGGAAGCAGCAGAATATATTTACGGGGTTACAATGCAGGAAAGAGCAATATCAAAAATAATAAGTCTAAAACTTCAAGAGGCAGAAAAATTTGCAGGTCTTATATAAAGTTTTGGAGATTGGAGGCGGAAATTTGTTTAAGAAGTTATTTGGTTTTGGAAAGAAAAAAGAGGAAACTAATGCAGAAGAGGTAGTTTCTAAGGAAAAATTAGAAGAAGTTAAGGAATCTGAAGTAGAAAAAGAAGAAGTTAAAGAAAATGATGAGAGATTTTTAGAAACATTAGAGTCAGAAAAAGAAGAAGATGCAAAGGGAGAGGCTAAAGATGATTTAGCTATTGAAACTGATGTTGAACCAGAAGTATCAGAAGATAATGAATCAAAAGCAAGTGAATGCGAAGAGATAAATGCTGTTTTAGATGAAGAAGGTGTTTCTATATTTGAGGAAACTGTTGCAGAAGTAGAAGTAAAGCATGAAAAAGAGGAAGTTTCTGAAATTGTGGAAGAGGTAGAAATAGAGGAAATAGAATCTACTGAAGAAGCAGAAGTTATAGAGGAAACAGAGGTTATAGAAGAAATAGAAGTTGTGGAAGAACCTAATGAAGGTAGAGAAAAACCTGCTGCTAAAAAAGAAGGTTTATTTGCTAGATTAAAACGGGGACTTACAAAAGCTAAACAGGGAATAACTGATAGAATTGATGAGGTTTTAAAATCTTATACAAGTGTAGATGAAGAGTTATTTGAGGATTTAGAGGAAGTTCTTATAACAGCAGATGTTGGTGTTAATACTACTATGCAGATAATAGACGATTTAAATGATAGAGTTAGAAGCAAAAAAATAACAGATCCAATGGCTGTTAGAGAAGAATTAAAAGAAATAGTAGAAGAAATATTATCTAAAGGAAATTCTAAACTAGATGTTGAGCCTTCTCCAGCAATTATAATAATGGTTGGTGTAAATGGTGTTGGAAAAACAACTACAATAGGTAAGTTAGCTCTTAGATATAAATCTGAAGGAAAGAAAGTTATGCTAGCTGCAGCGGATACATTCAGAGCAGCTGCTACAGAACAGCTTGATATATGGGCTAAGAGAACTAATACAGAAATAGTAAAACATCATGAAGGTGCAGATCCAGGTGCTGTTGTATTCGATGCAATAAAAGCAGCAAAAGCAAGAAAGACAGATGTGCTTATATGCGATACTGCAGGTAGACTTCATAACAAAGCTAATTTAATGAATGAGTTAGGTAAGATATTCAAAATAATAGATAAAGAATTCCCAGAAGCTAAGAAGGAAGTACTTTTAGTTGTAGATGCTACTACAGGACAGAATGCAGTAGTTCAGGCTAAGAGCTTCAAAGAAGTTGCAGATATAACAGGAATAGTTCTTACTAAACTAGACGGAACTGCAAAAGGTGGGGTTGTACTAGCTGTTAAATCAGAGGTAGATGTTCCTGTAAAATTAATAGGTGTTGGAGAAAAAGCAGAAGATCTTCAAGATTTCGATGCTAGAGAATTTACAGCAGCTTTATTTGGGAATTAATATAAGTTACAAATAAAAGATATTAAATAAAAATAGTACTTAAATGTCAAAATTTCAATAAAAACCGTTGACAAGAGAGGTCTTATAATATAAAATACAATAGTAGTGTAAAGTACTTAACCTTTACAGATACAAAAATCATAAAAAATGGTTTGTATTTAATAATTATAAGACCTTATTCGTGAACTTAATAATTATTCAGGAAGTGACAAAATGAATTTGGAGAAGATGATAGAAGTTGGACAACTGTTCGAGGTTTACAAAAACCTTCTTACAGACAAGCAAAAGGAAATAGTTTCTCTTTATTATGAAGAAGATTATTCCCTAGGAGAAATAAGTGAAAATCTAAATGTATCGAGACAGGGTGTGTACGATACACTTAAAAGAGCTGAGAAAGTAATGAAAGATTATGAACAGAAACTTCATCTTTTGTCAGAACTTCAGAAAAAAGATGAAACTGTAAAGAAAATGATAGAAAAAATTGTTGACTTTAAACAAGATTTATTGCACAATATAGATTGTGTCGATTTAATCCCTAAGCTAGATGAAATAGAAGACTTATGTAGGGGGATGATAGAATGATATTTGAAGGATTATCTGATAAATTACAAAATGCTTTTGGTAAGCTTAGATCAAAAGGTAAACTTACTGAAAAAGATGTAAAAGATGCAATGAGAGAGGTTAAATTAGCTTTATTAGAAGCCGATGTTAACTTCAAAGTAGTAAAAGAATTTATTAAGAAAGTTCAAGAAAGATGTGTTGGACAGGAAGTTATGAAAAGTCTTACTCCTGGACAGCATGTAATAAAAATAGTCAATGAAGAGCTTACTGCCTTAATGGGAGATGTTCAGAGTAAGATAATGATAGCATCAAAACCGCCTACAGTAGTTATGATGGTTGGTTTACAGGGGGCAGGTAAAACTACTACAGCAGGTAAATTAGGTGGATACTTTAAGAAACAAGGTAAAAAACCTTTATTAATCGCTTGTGACGTATATAGACCAGCAGCGATAAAACAGTTACAGGTTGTAGGAGAAAAGCTAGATATACCAGTATTTGCTATGGGGGATAAAGAAAATCCGGTAAATATAGCAAAAGCAGGTCTAAGTCATGCTCAGAAAAATGGAAATGACTTAGTTATAATAGATACAGCTGGTAGACTTCATGTTGACGAAGTTCTTATGGAAGAACTTAAAAACATAAAATCAGAAGTAAAACCTCATGAAATTCTTCTTACTGTCGATGCCATGACAGGACAGGATGCAGTAAATGTTGCTGAAAGTTTTAACGAGGCATTAGGTATAGATGGAGTAGTACTTACTAAGTTAGATGGTGATACAAGAGGTGGTGCAGCGCTATCAATAAGAGCTGTAACAAAGAAACCTATTAAATTTATAGGTATGGGTGAAAAATTAGATGATTTAGAACCTTTCCACCCAGATAGAATGGCATCGAGAATACTTGGTATGGGCGATGTTTTAAGTCTGATTGAAAAAGCTCAGGAAACAGTAGATTTAGAAAAAGCCAAAGAACTTGAACAGAAAATGAGAAAACAGGAATTTGACTTTGAAGATTTACTAGATCAGTTTGAACAGCTTAAAAAAATGGGTTCAATGGATAAGTTATTAGGCATGATGCCAGGAATGGCAAACATGAAAAATCAAATCGGCGATGTAGACTTACAGAATAACAAAGATATGAAAAGAAGTATGGCTATAATTCAGTCGATGACAGTGGAGGAAAGAAGAAATCCTTCAATATTAAATGCTTCTAGAAAGAAAAGAATAGCAAAAGGAAGCGGAACATCAGTGCAGGAAGTAAACAGATTAATAAAACAGTTAAATGAAATGAAAAAAATGATGAAGATGTTTACTGGTATGACACAAGGCAAGGGTAAAAAGAAAAGGGGCGGTTTTGCCGGATTACCTTTTTTTAAATAATAAAAAATAAAAATAGAAAAAATTTTCGGAGGTGGCTGTAATGGCAGTTAAAATAAGATTAAAAAGAATGGGAGCAAACAAAAAACCTTTCTACAGAATAGTAGTAGCAGACTCTAGAGCTCCAAGAGATGGTAAATTCATAGAAGAAATAGGATACTACAACCCAGTAGTAGAACCAAAAGTATTAAAAATAAACAACGAAAGCGCTGAAAAATGGTTAGCTACAGGTGCTCAGCCAACAGAAACTGTTAAAAAATTATTAGAACAGAACGGTGTTAAAACTTCTAAATAATAAACGGGAGATGTAAAACTATGATAAAAGAGCTAGTTGTAGATATAGCTAAGGCTCTAGTTGATAACCCAGATGAAGTAGTAGTAAGTGTTTCAGAAGAAAAGGATGAAATAATCCTAAAACTTACTGTTGCTCCAGACGATATGGGAAAGGTTATCGGAAAACAGGGAAGAATAGCAAAAGCTATCAGAACTGTAGTTAGATCCGTTGCAAATAAAGAGAAAATAAAAGTATCTCTTGAAATAGTATAAGTTGGATTAGGTCTTATGGCCTAATCCTTTTTAATAACCTTTTATAATAGCAAAACAAACTAGAACTTACAAAAAGATTAAGGTGGATATTATGGCAAAAAAAGTAACTCATTTTAAGGTTGGTAAAATAGTAAAAACACAGGGCCTAAAAGGTGATGTAAGAGTTTATCCTACAACAGACGATATATATAGATTTGATTTTCTTGAAGAATTTTATCTAGGAAAAGATAGAGAAAATCCTTGGAAAGTTGAAGATGTTAGATATAAGGGCAACCTTGTCATAATGAAAATAAAAGGAATAGATAGGGTTGAAGAGGCTGAAAAGCTTGTAGGAAAAGATATATATGTATCTAGAGATGAGTCATTTGAGCTTGAAGAAGGAGAATTCTTTATAGCTGATATGATTGGTATGGATGTATATACTGTTTCAGGCGAAAAAGTAGGTGTTTTAAAAGAAGTACTTCAGTATTCAGCTAATGATGTTTATGTTATAAAAAATGAAGAAGGAAAAGAATATCTTATACCGGCTGTTATGAAATTTGTACCTGAAATAGACATAGAAGAAGGTAAAATGATAATAGACCCTATAAAAGGTATGCTTGACGACTAGGTGATTGATATGAGATTTCACATAATGACTCTATTTCCCGAAATATTTAACTCTTATATGAATGAAAGTATAATGAAAAGAGCTATAGAAAAAGGGATAATAGATTGTAAAGTATATAATATAAGAGATTTTTCTGAGAATAAACATAAAAAAGTAGATGATTATCCTTTTGGTGGAGGAGCAGGAATGGTAATGACTCCTCAGCCTATAATAGATACATACAGACATATAGTAGAAACAAATAAAATTGAAAACCCTAGGGTAATATATCTTACTCCAAAGGGTAAAGTACATTGTCAGGAAATAGCAAAAAAATTATCTGTAGGGGAGGATGTAATCCTTCTTTGTGGACATTATGAAGGTATAGATCAGAGAGTAATAGACATGATTGTTACAGACGAAATATCTATAGGAGATTATGTTCTTACAGGTGGAGAATTGGCTGCATTAGTAGTTATAGATTCTATTTCTAGACTTATTCCAGGAGTTCTTGGGCAGAATGAATCTTTTGAAGATGAATCTTTTGAAAATAATCTACTAGAATATCCTCAGTACACTAGACCTAGAGTATATGAGGGAATGGAAGTACCAGAAGTTCTTCTTTCTGGAAACCATAAAAAAATAGATGAATGGAGAAGAGAGGAATCTATAAAGATAACTAAGGAAAGAAGACCAGATCTTTTGGACAAAAAATAGTGAAAAAAATCTTGTAAATTGATTTTTTTTATAGTATAATATAACTTGTTGAAAATACGGGCGTTCCTCTGTGCACCGGTCAAGCATTAATGAACGTCTATGAACTTAGGAGGAAATATGAACGAAATAATAAGAGCAATCGAAAACGAACAGTTAAAAAATGAAGTTCCTAACTTTGGACCTGGGGACACAGTAAAAGTACACGTTAAAATCGTGGAAGGTAAAAGAGAAAGAATACAGGTATTCGAAGGTGTAGTATTAAAAAGACAGGGTGGAGGAGCTAGAGAAACTTTCACTGTTAGAAAAATGTCTTTCAACTGCGGTGTAGAAAGAACTTTCCCAGTACATTCACCAAAAGTAGAAAAAATAGAAGTAACTAGAAGAGGTAAAGTAAGAAGAGCTAAACTAGGATACTTAAGATCTAGAGTTGGTAAAGCTGCTAAAGTTAAAGAAGCAAAAGGATACAAATAAGATCTGATTTAATATGAAAGAACAGGGACTGATACACTATCAGTCCTTTTTCTATAATTTGGAAAAATAATAATTAAAATAAATAATTATTTTAGTAAAGGAGGAAGAAATAATGAGCGATAAAGAATATGATTACCTAAGAGACGATAATCTTAATATAAACTGGTATCCAGGGCATATGAAAAAGACTAAGGATCTGATGAAAGCCAATCTAAAACTTGTTGACGTTGTTGTAGAGCTTTTGGATTCAAGAATACCATATAGTAGTAAAAATCCTGATATAGATACTTTAATGGCTGGAAAACCAAGAGTAGTGCTTCTAAACAAGAGCGATATATCTGATAGAGCAAAATTAAATAAATGGATAAACTACTATAAAGAACAAGGAATAAAAGCTATTCCTATAGATGCTATGAAGGGTACAGGAGTTAATAGAATAGTTGACGAATGTAAAAATGCTGTAAAAGATAAAATGGATTCTCTAAAAGAAAAGGGAAGAAAAGAACGTGCTATAAGAATAATGATAGTAGGTGTTCCTAATGTTGGAAAATCTTCTTTAATAAATAAGCTTACTGGTAGAAGAAGTACACAGACAGGAGATAGACCTGGTGTAACTAAAGGAAAACAGTGGGTTAAACTTAGAGGAAACTTAGAGCTACTAGATACTCCAGGTATATTATGGCCTAAGTTTGAAGATCAGGATGTAGCATTAAATCTAGCATTTACAAGAGCTATAAAAGATGAAATACTAGATGTAGAGACATTAGCGCTTAGATTAATAGAAAAACTTATGGTAATAGAACCAGAAAAATTAGCTACTAGATATAAATTAGAAGAGCTTGGCGAGTCAGGAATAGAAACTATGGACATGATAGCTCAGAAGAGAGGATTTATAACAGGTAGAAAAGAAATAGACTACACTAGAACAGCTACAACAGTTCTTAATGAATTTAGAACTGGTAAACTAGGAAATATAACACTAGAGGTTCCTGAAG
>URRU01000060.1 GCA_900550335.1 uncultured Clostridium sp.
GTACATCAGGATCATTAGACCCATCACATGTACTTTTAGCAATAGGATTACCACACGAGATAGCTCATGGATCATTAAGATTAACAGTTGGTGATTTTACAACTGATGAGGATATAGACTACATACTAGAAGTATTACCTAAGGTAATAGAAAGATTAAGAAGTATGTCTCCTTTATACGAAGAAGCTTTACAGGCTGAGGGAAAATAAATAAAATATAAACAGAATCAAAAGAATTAAAATAAAGCAGTATAAATAAAAATAAGAATCAATATAAATAAAATAAAGAATCGGAAAAATATAATCGAAATTACGGAGGAAATTATTATGCAGTATAGTGATAAAGTTATGGACCATTTCATGAACCCAAGAAACATGGGATCAATAGAGGACGCAAGTGGAGTTGGAGAAGTTGGTAACCCAACTTGTGGAGATATAATGAAAATATATCTTGATATAGAAGATGATATAATAAAAGACGTTAAATTCAAGACTTTCGGATGTGGAAGTGCTATAGCAAGTTCTTCAATGGCAACAGAAATGATAAAAGGAAAGAGCATACACGAAGCTCTTCAGTTAACAAATAAAGCAGTTGCTGAAGCATTAGATGGACTACCACCAGTAAAAATGCACTGTTCAGTACTTGCAGAACAGGCAGTAAAAGCAGCTCTTATAGACTATGCTCAGAAACACAACATAGTTATACCAGAGCTTGAAGGATACGAAATAACAGATGCTCATGAACATGAAGAAATAGAAGAAGACTAGCAATTAATTCGGAAAACATTAGAGGTGTTAAATAGATGAAGAAGAAAGTTATGCTAGGTATGAGCGGCGGAGTTGATAGCTCCGTCGCTGCATATCTTTTAAAAGAACAGGGTTATGATGTGATTGGCGTCAATATGATGTTATCAAATGATAATACCGAAGAAGAAAAAAGAATAACAGAAGATAGTATAAGAGATGCGAGAAGAGTAGCTGAAAAGCTAGATATTCCACTACACGTACTAGATTTTAGAAGAGAATTTAAAGAAAAGGTAATAGACGATTTTATAAAAGAGTATGCACAGGGAAGAACTCCTAATCCTTGTATAGTGTGTAACAAGTTTATAAAGTTCGGTCTATTTTTTGACGTTGCAGAAAAGTTTGGTTGCGATTATGTAGCTACTGGACATTATGCAAGAGTTGAAAGAGATGAAAAAACTGGCAGATTAGTTCTTAAAAAAGGTGAATCTGATAAAAAAGACCAGACATACAACCTTTACAATATAAAGCAGGAACAGCTAGAAAGAATACTGCTTCCTATAGGAAATTACGAAAAGGATGCAGTAAGAGAAATAGCTAAAAAAATAGGTCTTGATGTACATAATAAGAAAGACAGTCAGGAAATATGCTTTATAAAAGATAACGACTATGTAAGATACCTAAAAGAAAACTCAAATATAAAAATAAAACCGGGTGAATTTGTAGAAGCTGACGGAACAGTACTAGGAAATCACAAAGGAATTATAAACTACACAATAGGTCAGAGAAAAGGTCTTGGAATAGCTTTTGGTAAGCCTATGTTTGTAGTTGATATAAATGCAAAGAAAAATAGAGTAGTACTTGGAAGTAACAACGATCTTTTCAAAAAAGAGCTTGTGATAAAGGATGTAAATACAATTCCTTTTGATTTTGCAGAAGTAGATGAGTTTAAGGTATATGCAAAGGTTAGATATGCAGCGAAACCGTCTCTAGCTACTGTAACAAAGCTATCTGATAATACAGCTAAGGTTGTATTTGAGGAAGCACAGAGAGCTATAACTAAAGGTCAGTCTTTAGTTATGTACGATGGAGATATATTAGTCGGTGGAGGAATTATCGACGATATACTATAAAAAATATTTTTCCAAAAGAAAAAAATCTTGAAAATGTCAGAATAATCGAGTATCATATTAAATATATGAATAAATAAAAATATTTATCAAATGCAAAGAAAAGAAGGAGTAAATCTACTGATTTTGTACAGAGAGAGGGAGTAGCTGAGAACCCTTGAAATAAGCAGATTGAAGCAGTCTTGGAGCATAAATCTTGAACATCTTTTGATTATTAGAGGTTTACGGTAGCGACGTTATAGCTAAGGATTACCGGAGAAGCAGATTTTATCTGTAAATTAGGGTGGTACCGCGAATAATACTCGCCCCTATGTTTATCATAGGGAGCGAGTTTTTTTATTTTCCGAAACGAAAAAATATAAAATTGGGAGGCAAAAGTTATGGAAAAAATGGGTTTAAACGAAATAAGAAGTAAATTTTTAGAGTTCTTCAAAACTAAAGAACATTATGTAGGAGCTAGTTATCCTCTTGTACCAAACAACGACAAGAGTTTACTTTTAATAAATGCAGGTATGGCTCCTCTTAAAAACTATTTCTCAGGAGTAGAAGTTCCACCAAAGAGTAGAATGGCTACTTGTCAGAAATGTATAAGAACAGGGGATATAGAAAATGTTGGTGTTACAGCTAGACATGCTACATTCTTTGAAATGCTAGGAAACTTCTCATTTGGGGATTACTTCAAAAGAGAATCATTATCTTGGGGATGGGAATTTGCTACTAAATGGTTAAATATACCAGAAGATAAAATATGGGTTACTGTATATGAAGAAGATGACGAAGCATTTGATATATGGTCAAAAGAAATGGGATTCCCTGAAGAAAGAATAGTTAGACTTGGAAAAGACGACAACTTCTGGGAAATAGGTCTTGGACCATGTGGACCTTGTTCAGAAATATACTTCGATAGAGGAGAAGAATACGGATGTGATAGCCCGGACTGTAAACCAGGATGTGATTGTGATAGATTCTTAGAATTCTGGAACCACGTATTTACTCAGTTCTCTAAAGAAGAAGATGGAAGCTACAGCGAATTAGAAAACAAAAACATAGATACAGGTATGGGGCTTGAAAGAATAGCTTGTATAATGCAGGGTGTTGACAACATATTCGAAGTAGATACTATACATTCAGTATTAGAAGCTGTTTCTAAAGTTGCAGGTGTAGAATATGGAAAAGATAAAGCAAATGATAAATCTATAAGAATAATAACTGACCACATAAGAGCAGTATCATTCCTTATAGCAGATGGTGTATTACCATCAAATGAAGGTAGAGGATATGTATTAAGAAGATTATTAAGAAGAGCCGCTAGACACGGTAAACTTCTTGGAATAAAAGGAACATTCTTAAGTGGATTAGTTGATGAAGTTATAAAAGTTAGTGGAGATGCTTATCCAGAACTAGTAGAAAAAGAAGACTACATCAAAAAAGTTATAAAAATAGAAGAAGAAAAATTCAATGAAACAATAGACCAGGGAATGGAAATGTTAAATTCTTATAAAGAAGAACTTAAAAAAGAAGGAAAAACAGTTCTTAGCGGAGAAATAGCATTTAAGCTTTACGACACTTACGGATTCCCACTAGATTTAACAGTTGAAATATTAAGAGAAGAAGGTCTTTCTGTTAATGAAGAAGAATTCAGTGAAGAAATGGAAAAACAGAAAGAAAGAGCAAGAACAGCTAGAGGAAATATGGACGGTGAAAGCTGGAAAGAAGATCCTCTTGCAAAAGAAGAAAATGTAGAATCAGAATTTGTAGGATACGTTGAACTAACAGGTGAAGGAAAAGTTTTAGCTATAGTTGAAGATTCTGAAATAGTAGAATCAGCTTCTGAAGGTACAGATGTTGTTGTAGTATTAGACAAAACTAACTTCTACCCAGAAGGTGGTGGACAGGCAGGAGACTGTGGTGTTCTTAAAAATGATAACTGTACAGTAGCTGTTAAAAATACTAAAAAAGGTCCAGCAGGAAGTATAAAACACTTTGGTACAGTAGTAGCAGGTGAATTAAAAGCTGGAGATGTTTTAACTTGTGAAGTAGATAGAGAAAACAGAATGGCTTGTTCAAGAAACCATACTGCAACTCACTTATTACACAAAGCATTAAAAGAAGTATTAGGAGAACATGCAAATCAGGCAGGTTCATTAGTTACTGCTGATAGATTAAGATTCGACTTTACTCACTTTGAAGCAGTTACAAAAGAAGAATTAAAATTAATAGAAGAAAAAGTAAACAATGCTATATTCAACGCTTACGATGTAGTAGCTGAAACAATGGATATAAATGCAGCAAAAGCAAAAGGTGCTGCAGCATTATTCGGTGAAAAATACGGAAATGAAGTTAGAGTAGTTTCTATGGGAGATTACTCAATGGAACTTTGTGGAGGTGCTCATCTTTCAAATACTGCACAGGCTGGTATGTTCAAAATACTATCAGAAGGTGGGGTAGCAGCAGGTGTTAGAAGAATAGAAGCTGTAACAGGAAAAGCAGTTTATGAATATATGAACAAAAAAGATGAATTAATAGCTAAAGTTTGTGCTACAATAAAAGCTAAAGAAGATGGTCTTTTACACAGAGTAGAAAATGTTTTAGAGGAAAATAAAAACCTAGAGAAAGAATTACATAGTTTAAAAACTCAGATAAGTATGCAGTCAGCTGATTCTGCTTTAGATTCAAAAGTAGAAGTAAAAGGTGTAAGCCTAGTTACTAACAAATACGAAAATATGGATATGAATACTTTAAGAGACACTGCAGATAATTTAAGGGATAAAATGGGAAGCGGTGTAGTTGTATTAGCAAATGTAGCTGATGGAAAAGTAAACTTTGTTGTTACAGCAACTAAAGATGTTATAGAAAAAGGTGTTCATTCTGGAAACATAGTAAGAGAAGTAGCTAAGATAGCTGGCGGAAAAGGTGGAGGTAGACCTAACATGGCTCAAGCAGGTGCTACAGAACCAGCAAAAGTTGACGAAGCTTTAAATTATGCGAAAGAAGTAATCGAATCTCAGGTAAAATAATTTCTCTAAAAAAGGGAGGAATGAGATAAATGGATAACATGGATTTCACTATGAAATTTGAAGGAGTACAGCAGGAAAAAATGACTGTTGAAGAAGCAATGAAAATAGTTTATCGGGCACTTAAAGAAAAAGGATACAACCCAGTAAACCAAATAATAGGATATCTTCTATCAGGAGATTCTAGTTATATAACTAGTTATAAGGACGCAAGAGGGATAATAAGAAAATTTGAAAGAGATGAAATCCTTGAAGAAATTATAACTAAATATCTAGAGGAAAGTAGGTAAATAAATGTTCAGAAAGTTTATATCAATACTTGCATCTCTATTTATAATTTTTAGTTCTGCTTTTTCTACTGTAAATGCAGAATCAGCAAAAGGAAAAGTTATATTTATAAATATGAGTAGAACTAGTCTTGAAAATATGATGAACATAAAAGAGATTGGAAATAGAGTTGAAAAAGAAGGTTATGTAGGATTGATGAATATTAAAGGCGACCAGGGTAACGATGACGCACGAAGTCTAGCTACAATGGGAGCTACAGGGAGATCTACAATAGCCGAGTTTGATAGAAAAGTTGCTGTAGATTTTGTTCAACCAAATCCAGCACAGGCAAAAGAATATGAAGCCTCTACAGGTAAAAAAGCTAAAAAAATAGTTAATCTTGAGGCTAATAGGTCTTTAAATGAAAATATTGAAAAAGGAGAATTTGAGTCTACCCTTGGTATGGTAGGCCAAATTCTTTCTGAAAACGGATACAAAACATCTGTAATAGGAAATGCAGATTATAGTGATTTTGATGGTACTCTTGTTAAAAACAGAAGCATAGCATTTGCAGCTATGGATAATTTTGGAAGAGTTGATGATGGTAATATAGACAATATCAATATTAAAGATAGCAATATGCCATTTGGAATCTCTACAGATTATAAAAAATTAAAATCAGAAACAAAGAGATTATATAAAGAAACTGATGCTGTATATGTAGATTTAGGAGATACATACAGATTAGATGAGTACAAAATGAACCTAAACGAAAACACTTATGCCAATATGAGAGGTAGAACATATAGCAGAATAAATTCTTATCTAAAAGAAGTATTTTCTATGGTAGGCGAAAATGATACTGTTTATATAGTTAGTGCATTCCCAAATAATTTAGATTATAGCAATAAAAAAAGACTTTCACCTGTAATGAAATTCTCTAAAGGTGTTTCTGGTAAGGGAGTCTTAACTTCTGCTACAACAAGAAGAGATGGTATAATCGCAAACATGGATATAGGTGTTGATATACTAAATAATTTTGGTCTATCAAGTGAATTAATGTTAGGAAGAACTATATCTAATGTTGAAAAAGAAAATAATATAGAGTTTCTTCTTAAAGAATACTCAAAAATAAACTCAGCTGCTTTAATAAGAGCAGGGGTTGTAAATACATTTGTAGGAGTAGTATCTGCATCTTGGGTAATAGGATTAATAGCAGTTCTTTTAGCTAAGAGAATCGCTCCAAAATACAAAGATAAACTATTCACTATACTTAAAGAGCTTATAAAATTCGGTATAATAATGCCGTTATCATTTATGGTGGCTCCATTATTTAACTTTAGTGGACAGGTAAGTATGTCTCTAGCTGTAATAGGTGTTACATTCTTGATTTACTTTATAGCAAAGGCTATGTTTAAAGATGATGACCTAAAACAGATGGGATTCATAGCATTAGTTACTATACTACTAATTGCTGTTGATGCTGTATTTGGAACATATTTAATGAAAAATAATATAATGAGCTACGATGCTATGGTAGGAGCTAGATACTACGGTATAGGAAATGAATATGAAGGTGTTACTATAGGTAGTGCGGTATTTGCATTTGCAGTACTTCTATACTACAAAAAAATACCTAAATGGGTTGCTACAGTCGCATTTGGTGTAATTCTAATAACTAGTGCATACCCTTCTATGGGTGCCAATGTCGGTGGAGCTATATCTGAATGTGCTGCATACTTACTATTCGTTCTTCTAATGTACAATGTAAAAGTTGACTGGAAGAAGATTGTAGGAATAGGCCTTGCAGTTGTCGGTGTAGTAGGAGTATTTGCTTTTATGGATTTATCTTCAGGAAGTCCATCTCATCTAGGTTTATTTGTTCAGCAGATAATGTTAAACGGGCCAGGTGAAATAGTACTTACATTTACTAGAAAAATCCAGATGAATGTTAAACTAGCACAGACTAGTGTATGGGTAAATATATTAATAGTTGGAATCGTAATAATTGCAGCATTAATATTCAAACCAAACAAACACTTTAGAGTAATAGCAGGTAAATATCCTATGGTATTCAGAGGATTTGTTGCAGCAATGGTAGGTTGTATAATAACTCTACTAGTAAATGACTCTGGTATAGTAGCGGCCTCTACTGCATCTATATATATCCTAATACCGGTGATGATAATAACAATAAATATGATTTTAAATGAGGATAAAAAGGAGAAAATAGATGCTAACAGGTAGAATAATGGGACTTGATATAGGAGATAAAACTATAGGTGTTGCAGTAAGTGATCTTATGGGAATGACTGCTCAGGGTATCAAGACTATAAAAAGAACTAGCAAAAAAAATGATATAGAAGAAATAAAACAGATAATAAAAGAAAAACAGGTTAATCTAATAGTATCTGGACTTCCTAAAAATATGAATGGTACTGTTGGGCCTCAGGGTGAAAAAGTTCAGAAATTCTGTGAACTTATAAAAGAAGAGACAGGACTAGAAATAGAATTTTGGGACGAAAGACTTACAACTGTTGCTGCTGAAAAAACTCTTATAACTGCAGATGTAAGCAGAAAAAAAAGAAAAAATGTAATAGACATGATGGCAGCAGTATTAATTCTTCAAGGATATTTAGATTTTAAAGTTAAATAACAAAAAAATTGAATATAATATGGAAAAATGGGTATTATCATATAGAATAGATGATAATTGATTGATTTTCATATGGAAGAGATTAATAAATAAGAAAATGGTAATTGTTATTATATAAAATTTGTTATATAATAAAATCAAATAATAGGTAATGGGGTGAAACAAATGGAAGAAATGAATGAAAACGTAGTAAACCTAATAGACGAAAATGGCGAAGAAGTGGCTTTCGAAATAATATTAACTCTTGAAGCAGAAGGAAAAGAGTACGCTATATTAATGCCTCTAGAAGAAAATGAAGACAAATGAAGAGACTTCTCTTACAGTATTAAAAGAAGTCTCTTCATAGAATAGATGAAGATGAAGAAGGAGAAATGCTAGTTCCATTAGAAGACGATGATGAATATTCAACTGTTGTAGCTGTATATGAAGCTTTAATGGAAGAAGAAGGTCTTAACTTTGATGAATAATAAGTAAAAATTAGATAATGCTGTAATAGGGTTAATCTCTATTACAGCATTTATTTTAACTTATATTGATTAATAAATGAGAAAAGGTGTGGTAAATATGAATAATGGAATGGATCTTTTAAAAGAAAAACTAAAAAAGACAGGCTTTAAGATTACTCCACAAAGGAGAGCAATAATAGAAGTTCTTCTTGAAAATCGATACTATCATCTTAGCAGTGAAGAAATATACGATAAAGTAAGAGAAAATTGCCCAGAAATAGGTTTGGCAACAGTATATAGAACTATGCAGCTATTAGACGAAATTGGAGCAATATCAAAATTAAATTTAGATGATGGCTGTATAAGATATGAAATAGACCTTGATAATGATGGACACAACCACCATCATCTAGTATGTAAAAACTGTGGAAAAATAATTGGAGTTGAAGAGGATCTTCTTAAAGACATAGAAATGAAAATTCAGGAGAATTATAAATTCCATGTAGTTAATCATGATCTTAAATTCGACGGATATTGTGAAGACTGTTACAAAGAAATGAGAAAAGACAAATAAATACATAAAATAAAAAGAACTATAGATAAATCAAATTATAAGATTTAGCGATAGTTCTTTTTTTATTATTGAAGATAGATGTTAGTTTTGATTTTATAAAACTTTAAATATAAGGTATATAGTAAATAAAATCAAAATGAAAACTAGAATATTTTCGATTATATTGCTAAACTTTCCTCCAACCCTTATATATCCTAATGAAATCATATTTGTAGAGAATGGATAAAAGATAGCTACTCCCCGCTTAGTAAACATATCACAGATTATATGTAGTAGATACATAGAAGCAGACATAATTCCCAAATAATCGTAATTAAAAAATTCACCGAGTGGATTCATAATTATATATACTATTAAAACCATTAAAATACTATGAGAAAAGTTTCTGTGTTTTAGCCAAGGAAATATTGAAAATACTAAAATAGGTACGACAAGAGATATATCTACTTTAGAAATTATCAAAATAAGCGCCAATAAAAGCAAGGTTGCAGAAATAAGAGCCTTTCTCATATTATAGTGGGTGAGCTTTTTTTCTAAAAAAGCTATTGCAAAAAAAGTAATAACCGCACTTATAAAGAAGCTGCTGCTAATTTTTATAGACAGAAAAAATATAAACAGGTTCAATGAAAATATAAGCAACTTATATAAAAACTTTGAAAACTTCTTTTTAAAAATTGTACCAGCTATTATAGAATTCGACTTATCTAAATCTGGAAGTGTAGAAAATACAGCGGAAGTCAGAATACTAGTAGGGGTTATAGGTTGTGATAATACTAATGATAACTGAATACCGGCTATAATTCCTACAGCACAATGAGTTTTGCCTCGCATTTTTAACCTCCAAAATAATATTTTTATAGAAATTACAGTTTCTACAGAACGTGTGTTTCTACAAATTACATCTAATTATATCATATTGTTTAAGAAAATATAGTTTAAAGATAAAAAATAATTATGAAAAACATCTGAATTTTTTATAAAGAAAAATGGAAGAAATTTATCAAAGACATTGAAATATAGAGAATTCGTGTTGAATAAAGAAATGTTAATTAATTTAGACTAATAAATAAATCTTAAATTATAATCTAATATATGTTACAATAATATTAACTGGTAAAGTGGTCGTGAAGAATTATTAAAAATTTAATCTGTGAAACAAAAATTTCCGGTAGCATTTAACCAGGATTTTATT
>URRU01000061.1 GCA_900550335.1 uncultured Clostridium sp.
TATTAAAGATTAAAATAGTAAAAATATGAAATAAATATAGTGAATGAATATGAGAAAACATTTTCTGATGTTAAAAAATGAAAAAAAGATTAATATATTTTTTTTATAGATAAAAAGCGAAAAATGCATGATAAGGCACCAAAATCTTAAAAAATATACAAAAAAGTAACAACTTGAAACAATGTAAAAAGTCGCTTGTTGTAGGCAATTCAAGGATTTTATGTATATATGAAAAATGCATGAAGTTGTATGTTACGAGTTAAAAACTTGCAGTTGTCTAAAAAGACAGAATTTTACAATGATAAAAGTTAAACAATTTCTGTTGCAAAATATACAAAATGAAAGTATAATATATTTAAGAAATAAATAAAAATTTATATGGATTATCAGAAAGGAAGAGACAAAATGGAAGCAGCAGAAGGCAAAAAAAGAGTAAAAGCAGTCAGCACTGAAACATTTGTATTCTTAGCAGTTCTACTAATCGTATTTGGTGGAATTGGTAGAGTAATGGGAGTTGGGCTAATGTTCAAAACAATGATGGCAACAGCTCATGACTTATTACTACAGACAGTATTCTTAATAATGGCACTAGCAGTTTTAGCAGGAGCTCTAAGTGCACTATTATCAGAATTCGGTGTTATATCATTAATAAACAAGATATTCGCACCAATAATGAAACCAGTTTATGGTTTACCTGGAGCAAGTATAACTGGAGCAGTAGCTACTTATCTATCAGATAACCCAGCTATAATATCTTTCGCAAAAGATAAATCATTCACTCAGTACTTCAAAAAATATCAGACACCAGCTCTTTGTAACTTAGGTACAGCATTTGGTATGGGTCTTATAGTTACTACATTCATGATGGCACAGGGTGACGAATATATGTTACCAGCATTAATAGGTAACTTAGGAGCTATAATAGGATCTATAATATCTGTTAGACTTATGTTAATACAGACTAAAAAATATTATGGTGAACATGCAAATGACAGAGTTGGAGAAGCTTCAGATGATGAAGGTGAATTCAGAGAAATAAGAGAAGGTAACTTATTCCAGAGAGTATTAGACGCAATGCTTGAAGGTGGTAAACTTGGTGTTGATTTAGGTTTAGCTATAATACCAGGGGTATTAATAGTTTGTACAGGTGTTATGATGTTAACATTCGGACCATCAGCTGATGGTACTTACACAGGTGCAGCTTATGAAGGTATACGGTTATTACCATTAATAGGTGAAAAAATCAAATTCATAATAGAACCTCTATTTGGATTTAAATCAGCAGAAGCTATAGCATTCCCTATAACTTCATTAGGAGCAGTTGGTGCAGCAATGTCACTAGTTCCAGAATTTATAAAAACTGGTGTTGTAACACCTAACGATATAGCAGTATTCACAGCAATGGGTATGTGCTGGTCAGGATACTTAAGTACTCATATAGGTATGATGGATGCACTAGATGCTAGACCATTAGCAAGTAAAGCGATATTATCACATACAATCGGTGGTCTTTGCGCAGGTATATCTGCACATCTAATCTTCATGCTAGTAGGATAGTACAAGATTGATAAGTAAATAAAAGTTTATACTTTAATAGATAGAGCCTTAGATTCCTAAGGTTCTATCTTATTTTTTTAACAAAAATGCCTCCATTTACGGAGGCTATTTTTATAAAATAGTATAAAATAGATAGATTAAAAAATAAGAAAAATTATTGAGAATTGTAATTAATTTAACGTGATAAAATTTTTTTAATGTGTTAAAATGTAAAGCATAGTAAGAGTTTAGTTTTCAATATTTTAGAGTATGTTGATGAGTAATTTTAAACAAGGAGGAAGAGCAATGGATAGTGAATATAAGGTTGGTGTTGATGTTGGCTCGACAACAGTTAAAATTGTTCTCCTTGACGGGGAAAACAATATACTATTTAAAAAATATCAGAGACATTATTCAGATGTCAAAAAATCTATAGTAGAGGTTTTAAACGATGTATATGAAATAATAGGAGATGCATCTGTAAAAATCATAATAACTGGTTCAGGTGGAATCGGAGTATCTAAAAAATTAGGTGTTAAATTTGTTCAAGAGGTTATATCTAGTACAAAATCTATAGAATACTACCATCCAGAAACAGATGTTGTAATAGAGCTTGGTGGAGAGGATGCTAAGGTTACTTACATAACAGGTGGAATAGACCAGAGGATGAACGGTATATGTGCAGGGGGAACAGGAGCGTTTATAGACCAGATGGCAACTCTTTTAAAAACTGATGCAGCAGGTCTAAATGAGCTTGCTAAGGATTACGATACTATATACCCTATTGCATCGAGATGTGGTGTCTTTGCTAAAACAGATATACAGCCGCTTATAAACGATGGAGCTAAAAAAACTAACATAGCGATGAGTATATTTAACGCTGTAGTTGTTCAGACGGTAAGTGTACTATCTTGTGGTAGAAAAATAGAAGGGAATGTAGCTTTTTTAGGAGGGCCATTATACTTCCTATCAGAACTAAGACAGGCATTTAAAAATGTATTAAACTTAGACGACGAGCATATAATATTCCCGGAAAATGCTCAGCTATATATAGCTATAGGAGCTGCACTATTAGCAGAGGAAGAGAAAGAAGTATCTTTAAAATCAATATTAGATAAATTAAATTCAATAAAAACAATAGACGATGGGAATGTAAATTTATTAGAGCCTTTATTTAAAGATGAAGAGGATTATAGTGAATTTTTAGAAAAACACAATGTAAACAACGTAGAAAAATACGATATAAATAAATACAGTGGAAACTGCTTCCTTGGGATAGATGCAGGTTCTACAACTACAAAGGCTACCCTTATAGGAGAAAATGGTGAATTGTTATATTCATACTACTCTAGCAATGAAGGGAATCCTTTAAAAGCAACTGTAAAAATAGTTAAAGAAATATACAGCTTATTACCAGAAAACTGTAAAATAGTAGCATCTACTTCGACGGGATACGGAGAAGCACTTATAAAAAGAGCATTAAAACTAGATTTTGGTGAAATAGAAACTATAGCGCACTATAAAGCAGCTAAATTCTTTAACAAGGATGTAGACTTCATACTTGATATCGGCGGTCAGGACATGAAATGTCTAAAAATAAAAAATGGAGTAATAGAAAGTATAATATTAAATGAAGCTTGTTCTTCTGGATGTGGATCATTCCTGGAAACATTCGCCAAATCACTATCAATGGATATAAAAGAATTTGCGAAAGAGGGAATATATTCTAAAAAACCAGTAGACTTAGGTTCAAGATGTACAGTATTTATGAACTCTAGAGTAAAACAGGCTCAAAAAGAAGGTGCTGAGGTAGCCGACATATCTGCAGGACTTTCTTATTCAGTAATAAAAAATGCATTATTTAAAGTTATAAAAATGAAAGACCTAAATGAAATAGGAGAACATATAGTAGTACAGGGTGGAACATTCTACAATGATTTAGTGCTTAGAGCATTTGAAAAGATGATTGGCAAAGAAGTAATAAGACCAAATATTGCAGGGCTAATGGGAGCTTTTGGTGCAGCATTAGTTGCTAAAGAAAAATACAACCCAGAAAAACCTACAAAAATGCTTAAAGCAGATGAATTAGACTTACTTCACGTTCAGGCTGAAGTAACTAGATGTAAAGGATGCTCAAACCATTGCCTACTTACAATAAACAGATTCTCAGAAGATGAAGCATTTGTATCTGGAAATAGATGTGAAAGAGGAGAAGCTCTTTACAGTGGAGTACAAAATGACGCAGAAAAAGAATCTATAAACCTATATAAATATAAATACGATAGAGTATTCAACTACAAGCCTTTATCAGAAGAAGAAGCAAAACGTGGAGAAATAGGTATACCTAGAGTACTTAATATGTACGAAGATTACCCATTTTGGTTTACATTCTTCAATGAGCTAGGATTTAGAGTTGTACTATCACCTAGATCATCTAAAAAGATATACGAAAGAGGGATAACTAGTATAGCATCTGACACAGTTTGCTATCCAGCAAAACTAGTACATGGACACATAGAGTCTTTAATAGACAAAGGGATAAAAACAATATTCTACCCATGTGTAACAAATGAAAATAAAGAAGATAACACAGCAGACAACTACTACAATTGTCCTGTTGTTGTATCTTACTCAGAAGTAATAAAAAACAATGTCGATAGTATAAGAGAAAACAACATAACATACATAAAACCATTTATAAGTATTAACGACAAAGAAAAACTTAAAAAGAGAATGTATGAAGTGTTATCTAAATACTACAGCGATATAACAGTTAAAGAAATAAATGAAGCTGTGGATAAAGCTACATCAGAAGAAAAATCATTCAAAGATGAAATGAGAGAACAAGGAGAAAAGGCGTTAGAATACCTTGATAGAACTGGTAAAAAGGGAATAGTGCTATCAGGTAGACCATACCATATAGATCCTGAAATAAACCATGGTATGCCAGAACTTATAAACTCTCTAAACATGGCTGTTTTAACAGAAGATTCAATATCTCACCTAGCTAAAGTTGAAAGACCTTTGAGAGTAGTAGATCAGTGGGTTTACCATTCAAGACTTTACAAAGCAGCTACATTTGTAAGAGAGCATGATAATCTTGAACTTGTACAGTTAAACTCATTTGGATGTGGACTTGATGCTGTAACAACAGACCAGGTAAAAGAAATACTAGATGAAAAAGATAAGATATACACTCTTCTAAAAATAGACGAAGGTAATAACTTAGGTGCAGCAAAAATAAGAATAAGATCCTTAAAAGCTGCAATGGAAGAAAGAGAAGCAAATGGAATAAAATCTAGTGAAATAGAACCTAAGAAAATACAATATGCTAAAAATAACAAAATAACTAAAGAAAGAACAATACTAGCTCCTCAGATGGCTCCAATGCAGTTTGATTTTATTGAAGCTGCTATGAATCAGAGTGGTATAAAAGTAGAAATACTAAAAGACTACAGTCAGGACATCATAGAAGAAGGGCTTAAATATGTAAACAACGATGCTTGTTTCCCTGCGATAATAGTTGTAGGTCAGCTTATACACGCACTAAAATCTGGGAAATACGATTTAGAAAACACATCTGTTGCAATTACTCAAACAGGTGGTGGATGTAGAGCGACAAACTACATAGGATTTTTAAGAAAAGGACTTCACGATGCAGGATTTGGAAATATACCTGTTATTGCACTTAGTGTAAACGGTATAGAACGGAGCGGTATCAAAGAAAGCATGAGTATAGCTATGGGACTAAGACTTCTAATGGGAGTTGTCTATGGTGACTTACTTATGAAAGTTGTGACAAGAGTTAGACCTTACGAAAAAGTAAAAGGAAGTACAAATGCACTTCATGAAAAATGGAGAAATAAATGTATAGAAGCTCTTAAAAAACCTAAGTTTAAAGAATTTAAACAGAACGTATACGATATAGTAGACGAATTTGATAATTTAGAAATAGTAGATATTAAAAAACCTAGAGTTGGACTAGTTGGGGAAATACTGGTTAAATTCCACCCAATAGCTAACAACGACTTAATAGGAATTCTTGAAAGAGAAGGAGCAGAAGCAGTAGTACCAGAACTTATGAACTTCTTCATGGCTTGTGCTCAAAACACTATATATAAACATAAAAACTTAGAAGGCAAAAAATCTACTGAATTTATGGGTAAATTATTCATAAAAATTGTAGAAAGATACCAAAAGGTTTACAATGATGCACTTACAAATAGCAAAAGATTTAGTGGAATAAAACCGATTGGCGAAATGGCTAAAGACGTAGAAAGAGTAGTATCATCTGGAAATCAGACTGGTGAAGGTTGGTTACTACCTGCAGAAATGCTAGAACTTATAGAAAATGGAGTAGATAATATAATCTGTATGCAGCCTTTTGGATGCTTACCTAACCATATAATAGGAAAGGGAGTTATAAAAGAAATGAAAAGACAATTCCCTAAGGCAAATATAATTCCAATAGACTACGATCCATCTGCAAGTGCTGTAAATCAGCTAAACAGAATAAAACTTATGCTTTCAAAAGCATTTAATGAAATCAAGCAGAGTAAATAAAATCTACTTGATACTTGCCTTTCCTTATAATATAATAAACTTTGGAAAATTAAATTAGGGGAGGGGAAAGATAATATGAAACCATCAGAAATATATAAACAGGGATACAACTGTGCTGAATCACTTATAATAGCATATAACGAAGAGTTTAACGCATCTATACCAGTAAGATTATGTACTGCTCTTGGCGGTGGATGTGGTGTTGGAAGCATATGTGGTGCTGTAAATGCAGCTGCTATAATAATCGGTGAAGTAAAAGGTAGAGATGATTCTACTGGGGACAAAATGATAGCAAAAAGATATGTTCAGGCATTTATGAAAGAAATAAATGGTAGATACGGAACACATATGTGTAAAGAATTAAAAGCAAACAAAGTTACTTGTGCTGAAATAATGGATGTAAGCTACGAAGTTGTTAAAGAAGTTTTAAAACAGGATTTATAAAATCGAATAAAGATTTTAAAGGAGTGAGATTTATATCACTCCTTTATTTTTTTGTATATAAAAGATTCACTATTGGAATGGAAAAATAAATAATATATAATTAAAGGTATATGAAATAAAGAAAAAGTAAAGGTATAAACTTTAATTTAAACATATTATACGAGGAGTGATAAATTTGAAATCAGTAAATGATGCGATATTGTCCCCTAATATGGAATATGGAATCAATGAAGATATCGTAGTCTATGATGGAAGATTTTGTGTATATTTAGATAAAAAATACAAATGCAATGGAAAGATATTTTTAAAACCATCTTCTCCATCAGCGATAACATTTAAAGCTAGAATAGTATCGACAGCAGATGATAGCTTAGAAGAGTGCAGTTTGGACGATGCTGTTTTAGAGATACATGGATACAAACTTTCATCGGCGACAATAAGAAGAATAAACGAAACATCAGTAGAGGGATATATTAACAATGATTGTATAAAGTCTAAAAACTCTTATGTAAGCTATGTAGATTTTGATTTATTAAATATAGATAAGATACCTGGAAAACTTATAAAGACAAAAGAAAAAGTATTTGCAGGGAGATTAGAGTTTGAACTAAATGGATATTTAATAACGATTGATAAAAGGTACGACTACAGAAGAGAGTTTTACGAAGAGCTTATCGAAAAATCTGGAACAGTTACAACTCATGTAGGTAGGATAAGAAAGAAAGATGGTACGTTGTTTAAGACAAATAATATAATGGGGCTTTTAGATAGGATTTGTACAGCCTTTAGTTTTGCTTGTGGAAGATATGTATCTTTTTCAGGTATAAGGGGATATCAGGACGAAAATGAGGTTTACAGAGCTTGGAATAGTGGAATGGTAACGCCGTTTACATTTTTACCTACTTGGACAGACACGCTTACAAATTATAGAAATTATGAAAAGTATTTATCTCTTATGTGCAGGAGACTAGAGGATTTCTACTATGGTCCGGCTATTAAAAACGCTGTGGATTGGTATATAGAGTCTTTAAATAATTTAACTATGGATAATGATATAATATCTGTTCAAATAGCATTGGAGTCGCTATCTTATGTTGTGTTAGTAGAAAAAACTAAGACGCTTACAGATATAGAGTTTGATAAGAATTCAGCATCTAAAAATATAAGAATGTTACTTCAAATCTGCAATATTCCATTTGGAGGAGATGAGATGGAGATTTTCTCAGATGAAATAAGAGAAGAATTTGCAGATGGGATAGATCTTATAAGCTATTATAGAAATAAGATTGTTCACCCAAGTAAGAGAAGAAATAAGGTATTTTTATCTGCTGAAGATATTTGGAACATACTTGTGATAGGTATTCATTATATAGAATTGGCGATATTATATATAATTGGGTACAAAGGAGAGTATTCAAATAGACTAAAAGAAAGGTCTTTTGGAGAAGTAGAGGTTGTTCCGTGGAATTAAATTTATAAAAAGATTTAAAAATGAAAGATAATACAAAAATAAAGTCAATTATTTTAAAAGTTCAAAAAATATGTTGACTTTATTTTTATTCTGGTATAGAATAAAAAACATAACAAAGCAGAGTAAATAATCAGATAAAGCGAAGAAGAGAAGTAGTAGATAGTAAAGTCTTTTCAGAGAGATTTCGGTTGGTGTGAGAAATCAAGAACTAATTATCGAACACATCTCAGAGCATAGCACCGAGAAAGAGAATTCATGTAGGCTGCTACGGTAGTACCCGTTATCGTACAAGGGTATCGTCTTTTTATAAGACCGTACTCTATGAGGCTAGTATCGTGAGGTACTAGTGAAGAGAGGTGGAACCACGGAATTAATACTCCCGTCCTCTAGCTTAGCTAGAGTGCGGGAGTTTTTATTTTACCTAAAAATAGAAACTGCTTGAATGAAAGTGGAGTTAAATCTGAGAATTATCACAAGAAAGGTTTTCTGAATATTTGCATAACTGCAAGAATAAAAAAAGAAATTACAGGAGGAAACGAAAATGAAAAAATTATTAAGAAAAGTGATGGTAGTATTTGCAGCAATGGTAATAGTATTAGGGATGACAGCTTGTTCATCAAAAGATAGCGGAAGTGCAGATAACAAGGTAATCGTAGGATTTGACAACACATTTGTACCTATGGGATTTTTAGATGAAGATGGAAATACAGTAGGATTTGATGTTGATTTAGCAAAAGAAACATTTGAGAGATTAGGAATGGAAGTAGAGTTCCAGCCAATAGACTGGTCAATGAAAGAAACAGAGTTAAACAGTGGTAACGTGGATGTTTTATGGAATGGATATTCATTAAGCCCAGAAAGAAAGAAAATAGTTTCTTATTCAGATCCATACCTTCAGAACAAACAGATAATAGTTACAATGGCAGATTCAAATATAAATACTAAAGCTGATTTAGCAGGAAAAGAAGTAGGAACTCAGCAGGAATCAACAGCTCAGGCTGCAGTAGAAGCAGATACAGAGTTTGTAAGTTCACTAAAAGGTGGAGCACCAGTTCTTTACGATACTTATGATAAAGCTCTTAGAGATTTAGAGATAGGAAGAACTTCAGCAGTAGCAGGAGATGAAGTTTTAATAAGATACTATATGTCACAGAAAGGTGAAGATAAATATAAAGTACTAGAAGAAAACTTCGGATTAGAAGATTATGTAGTAGCATTTGCAAAAGACAACACAGAATTAAGAGATAAGGTAAATGATACATTAAAAGAAATAAAAGACGATGGAACATTTGACGAAATATATGCAAAATGGTTCAAATAAGATAGATTTAAGGGAATAGTTAAATATAAAATAAATTTAAAAAATGAGAAGTAAATTATAAAACAAAAGGTAAACTAATAAAATAAAGGAAATAGATTTATTGATTAATTAGTAATTTAACAGTGAAGGAGAATGAGAATTATGATAGAAGGTATAAAAATAGTTATAGCACTATTTACAATAACGTTAGTACTTTCAATTCCGGCTGGGATTGGAGTAGCTCTTTTAAGAATTTCAAAAAACGTAATAATAAGAAAGGTAACTTCTTTTTACATACTTATAATGAGAGGTACTCCACTTCTTCTTCAGATGATAGTTATATTCTATGGTCTTCCACTTATAGGAATAACATTTGATAGATTTACAGCAGGAGCGGTTGCATTCTTCTTCAATTATACAGCATATTTTGCAGAGATATTTAGAGGGGGAATACAATCAATAGACAAAGGTCAGTACGAAGCAGCTTATGTTTTAGGATTTGATAAAGTTTCAATGTATAAAAGAATAATACTTCCTCAGGTTGTAAAAAGAGTATTAGCGCCTGTATCAAATGAAGTAATAACACTTGTAAAAGATACTTCTCTTGTATACATATTAGGTCTAAACGA
>URRU01000062.1 GCA_900550335.1 uncultured Clostridium sp.
ATTACTTTTAAAACGATTAAATATACAATACTTTAATTCGCAGTGATTCACAGAAAGGAGAGTGATTTATCTTGCTGCAAGTTAAAAACATACACAAAGAATACAGAACTGGGCCTTTAGTTCAAAAGGCACTCGACGATGTCAGCCTAAATCTTAGAGATAACGAGTTTGTTTCTATTTTAGGACCAAGTGGATCTGGAAAAACAACACTTCTAAATATTATTGGTGGTTTGGATAGATACGACGATGGAGATTTAATTATAAACGGAATTTCGACGAGGAAGTACAAGGACAGAGATTGGGATTCCTACAGAAACCACACAATAGGATTTGTATTTCAGAGTTACAATCTAATTCCGCATCAGACAATTTTATCAAATGTCGAATTAGCACTTACAATATCGGGAATAACAAAATCTGAAAGACGTGAAAAATCTATACGAGCTTTGGAAAAAGTTGGACTTATAGACCATATTCATAAAAAGCCAAATCAGCTTTCAGGTGGTCAGATGCAGAGGGTTGCAATTGCTAGAGCACTTGTAAATGACCCTGACATACTTCTTGCAGATGAGCCAACGGGGGCACTTGATTCAGACACAAGTGTTCAGGTTATGGATTTACTTAAAGAAGTTGCTAAAGATAGACTAGTTGTAATGGTAACGCACAATCCAGAGCTTGCCTACGAATATTCTACAAGAATTGTCACATTAAAAGACGGAAAAATATGTGGAGATACAAACCCATTTATTATAGAAGATAATGGAAACTTAGGTGAAGCAGTTCACGAGAATATGGGAAAAACTTCTATGTCGTTCCTTACTTCTCTTTCGCTTAGTTTCAACAACTTAAAGACTAAAAAGGGAAGAACATTTTTAACTGCATTTGCTGGATCTATTGGTATAATTGGGATTGCACTGATATTATCTCTATCAAATGGTGTAAACAACTACATTGCAGATATCGAGGAAAAGACTTTATCAGAATACCCACTGCAAATTCAAAAGGCAGGGTATGATTTCACGTCGATGTTGAGTGGAATGTCTGGGGCTTCTTCTGAGTCTAAAGGCAGCGATGAGAAAAAAGACATGAAGGTTGAAAATATGGTAAGCGGAATGTTCTCTACTGTAGGCTCAAATGATTTAAAATCTTTTAAAAAGTTCTTGGACTCAGATAAATCTGGTATAGCAAAACATACAAATGCGGTTGAATATTCTTATGATGTTGTCCCTCAGATTTACAGCACTAACACAGAAAAAGTGAGACAGGTGCATCCAGATAAATCATTTAATTCTATGGGGCTTGGCTCTGAAGCATCTTCAAATAGCATGGTTTCTAGTATGATGAGTACAGATATATTCTATCAAATGCCTAGAAACAAGAGCCTTTACAGAGACCAATATGAAGTAAAAGCTGGAAAATGGCCTACAAAATACAATGAATGTGTGCTAGTTCTTACTCAAAATGGTGGAATTAGCGATTATTATTTATATGCACTTAATCTGAGAGATCCTAAAGAACTCGATGAAATGGTTGATAAATTTGCAAAGGAAGAAGAAGTAATTGTTCCTGAAGGCGAAAAAGGATATTCTTACAAAGATGTTCTTGGAAAAGAGTTTAAGCTAGTAAATGCAACAGATTACTATGAATACGATTCAAACTACAATGTTTGGAAAGACAAGAGAAACAACGATGAGTATATGAAAAAGCTAGTTAAAGAAGGGGAAACTCTTAAAATAACTGGAATTGTTCAGCCTAAAAAAGGATCATCTGGTATGGGAATGCTTATGCCAGCGATATACTACACTCCTGAGCTTGAAGACCATGTTATCAAACAGGCTTCTGAAAGTCAGATTGTTAAAAAGCAGCTAGCTGACAAGGATACAAACGTATTTACTGGCAAGGGATTTGAAGATACTTCCAAATCTGCTTTTGATATGAAGTCTATGTTTAATGTAGATACTTCAAAATTTGCATCTGCTTTTAGCATAAATCCAAATCGGATTAATGCAGATTTTAGTAATTTAAATAACTTATTTAGCCAGATTTCTATGCCTAGTATAAAACCTTCTGATATTATAAATCAGATTAATATAAAAATAACTCCTGAACAGATAAATAGTTTAATAAAAGATGTTGGAAATGGATATTTAATTTATCTAAAGGAAAACAAGGATATGGACTTTACTAAGTATCAGGGAATTATAGAATCTTACTTTAAAGATCCTGAGCTTGAAAAAATGGTAACTGAGATGGTTGAGGAAGCTATCAAAACAAATGGAGAAATCAAGCTAACTCAGGAACAGATGAACAAGATTTTACAGGCTGCTATTGAAAAGTATAAGAAGTTTATAACTGACAATAATGTAGCAGATGTTATGAAGATAGGAAGATATTTCCTTGAGTATTTAAATACTGCTGATTGTAAGAATATTATCGGAAGTCATTTAGATGCTATTTCAAAGGAAAATAATCTTGAGCAGCAGATATATGCAGTCCTTCAAAAATATATGGGCTCTGCAACAGGTTCTATCTCAGCAACTATCGAAAGAGAAATCACCGCATCTATGAGAAAACTTAGCCAGAGTATGGCAAATGCGTTTAGTTTTGATGCGAGTGTGTTTGCAGATGCTATGAATGTCAATATGTCTGAGGAAGAGATGATGGAAGTAATGACTGCTAGTATGTACAAAGAGCAGGATACTTTTGACAATAATATTAAGAAATTAGGTTATGCTGAAATGGACGATCCTTCTATGATTTCTATATATCCTAAGGATTTTGAGGAAAAGGAAAAGGTTGTGGATATTTTAGATAATTACAACGAAGATATGGAAAAAGTAGATGAGGACAAGGTAATTTCGTATACTGATATGGTTGGAAGTTTGATGTCTTCTGTTACAAGCATTATAAATTCTATAAGTTATATTTTGGTTGCGTTCGTAGCAATTTCACTTGTTGTTTCGTCAATAATGATAGGTGTTATCACTTATATAAGTGTGCTTGAGCGTAAGAAAGAGATTGGTGTACTTAGAGCTATCGGTGCTTCTAAGAGAAATATCTCACAAGTGTTCAATGCTGAAACGTTTATCATCGGAGCACTTGCGGGAATTATAGGTATTGTTGTGAGCTTGATTTTGATTGTGCCTATAAATCAGGTGATACATAGTGTTACTGGAAAGACTAATATGAATGCGGCTCTTCCTCTTTGGGCAGGGATAGTGCTTATAATGATAAGTATTATACTGACTCTTTTAGGTGGAATTATTCCATCGAGAAAAGCAGCAAAAGAGGATCCTGTTAAAGCATTGCGAAATGAGTAGTTTATAATTTAAAAGTTTGTAAAATTAAAAAAGAAGGCTCGAATCTATCGAATGCGCCTGGCTTCGACGCTTTATACTATTATGTAAAACATTGAAAATGTATAAAGCGTCTCCAGATAGTCGCTATTCGATTAGATTTCGAGCCTTTTCTTATTTTATTTTTAAACAGATTTTAAATTTTTAAACTACTCATTTTTTATGTGTTTAACATGAAATCTCCTTTTACTTGCTTTTTCAATATGAATTGTTTACCTAAAAGTTGTTAGTATAATACATTCTCATTATTGCGTACTTTTGTGTTAGAGATTTATTTAGGTAAAAAGTTACCTAATATTTTATTATGTCAACAATATTTATTATATAGTTTACTCAATTAGTTGTTTAGTAAGTAGTCTAGTAGTTCGTCTACTGTGCCTACGATTTTGTGAGGGTTTTCGTTTGTTAGTTCTTCCATTGTTCCGTATCCATAAGATACTGCTACACAAGGTATTCCAAATTGTCTGGCTCCAAGGATGTCATGTTTTTTGTCACCTACCATTATGATGTTTTCTGTGTTTATAGTTTTTTCTTTTTCTACAGAAATAGAATTTTCTATAGAAGTATAATCTGTGTCGTTATTTGAGCAATTTATTCTTCCAAGTCTTTTTAGTGTTTCTTCAATTACATCTGCTTTGTCAGTTCTTTTTTCGCTCATTGTAGCTCCGACAACTTCATCGAAATACTGTTCAATTTTGAAGTGTTCTAGTATTTGTTTTACGAATTTTTCTGGTTTTGATGAAGATACTGCAAGTGTGTAGTTGTTGTCTTTTAGAGTTTTTAGCATTTTTTCTACGTTTGGATATAGCTCGTTTTCAAAGATTCCAACTGTTGTGTATCTTTCTCTGTAGTATGCAACTGCCTGTTCTGCTTCTTCTTTTGATATGTTAGGTATTCCATAAACTGAGTTATCAGCGGTGGTCCTATGAATATTTCTAGTTTTTTTAGGTCGTTTTCTGGGTGTCCCATTTTTGCAAGTGCGTGTTGTACGCATTTTGTAATTCCTATTCCAGATGCTGTTAGTGTGCCATCTAGGTCGAATAATATTGTTTTTTCCATATTTTAATACCTCGTTATTTATTTTAGTCGTTTTATTTTTTATTTTCTTATTAAATATATCATATAATGAATTATATAATTTATAAAGTTTTAATTTACGGAGAATCAATCTACAGTTGATGATTTATATTTTTTAGGTTTAATTCTTTAAATATGGGTATTATTTTAGTATCAATATTTTGAAAGGTAGGAGATAGAGATGTTAGAGTATAGATATGATACGCAGCTTTTGATAGACGGAGAAGGTCTTGATGAGGATGCGATAAATGAGTATTTTGAGAGTAATTTTGATGGTGATTGTCTGTTAGCAGTTGGGGATGAGGATATGATTAAAATTCATTTCCATACTAATGAGCCATGGAAGGTGCTTGAGTATTGTTCGACACTTGGTGAGATTTATGATATTGTGGTTGAGGATATGGATAGACAGGCGAGAGGATTAAGAGGATAAAAATATAATAATTGATTTAAGATCTATAACAAAAATTTAAGAAGATTAATTTTTGAGGGTATTGATGAGAATAATGCTTTATTTTTTCCTTAAACTACTAATCATATGTTTTACTATCAAAATAGATAAAAGTTAAATTTATCATCCAGCAAGGTATTTTCCCTTGCTGGATATTTTTATATAAATTTATCATTAACACATTACCTATAATACTATTTTCATAATATATAAATTAAAATATTTCAAAATATTGCTTATCCTCCTCCAAAATAGTAACATAAAAATATAACAAACTTTAGGAGGTCATCATGAAAACATATCCAACTTGGCCTAACTTCTACATGGAATTCGCCAACACACTACTAAAATACAAAAATAACCGAAAAGAACTCATAGAAAAAATCAAACGAGTATACTATACAAACAACATATCTCTGCCAACACTAGAAAAAGACAGAAACATAATAGACATAGATCCATTCACAGTATTTGCTCTATTCAACAAACAAATCAGCTTACGGAACAGAATCCGTATAATTGAAGGCTTAGCAAAAGAATTCTCAATATCTGTAAAAACTCCAGACTCTTTTGGAGGAATTCCTTTCTTAAACAATCTCAGTGCAGTATTTTACAGATTTATAGGTGAGAGAGGGAAGTCGGATATCCAGAATCTTTGGAATGTGTTTGAAGCAGCTCTTGAATATGCAGACACTCATTCAGAAAAAAGCAGAGAAGAACTGATAAAATATTATAATATTGCATTAACACAAAAGGGAATTAAATGGAACTTGACTATGGGATTATTCTGGATTAGACCTTTTGAATATATAAACTTAGACTCTATCAATCGTTGGTATTTGTCAAATCCTAATAATATGCCAGAAGAATTTATAAATAAGGCAAATAATTTTAAATTTGTATTTTCTGGAGAAGATTATTTGAATTTATGTAGCGATTGCAAGGAAATTTTGGAAAATGGAGATTATAGCTATAATAATTTTCCTGAATTATCCAGGGTTGCATTTGCACTAGCTGAGGAGATAAATGCAGAGAAGAAAAGATTGGAAGATGAGGATAGGGAAGAGAATAGACAACCATTAAATATAAAAATAGATACAGAAAAACAAGAATATGTTTCTCAAAATTATGTTTTAGAAAATATAGATTATGGTTATGCAGATAAAAACATTTACTCAGAAAAGGATAAGTACACGGAGTCATATTTTCTTGAAGAAGTTTATTTAGACGAAGAAAAATACTATATATTAAAAAATCTTTTACAGTATAAGAAGAATATAATTCTTCAAGGACCTCCAGGAGTAGGAAAGACCTTTGCAGCTAAAAGACTTGCATATTCAATAATTGGGGAAAAGAATCAAGATAGAATAATGACTATCCAATTCCACCAAAACTACAGCTATGAGGACTTTATTATGGGATTTAGACCTAATGAGTGTGGATTTGAGCTTAAAAAAGGACCTTTCTACAACTTCTGTAAAAAAGCTGAACAAAATCCTAATAACGACTACTTCTTTATAATTGATGAAATTAACAGGGGAAATCTGAGTAAAATATTTGGTGAGTTATTTATGCTTATGGAAAATGATAAAAGAGGAACTAAGATAAAGCCACTTTATTCTGATGAGATGTTTTCAATCCCTAAAAATTTATACATAATTGGAATGATGAACACAGCAGATAGAAGTCTTGCTATTATCGACTATGCTTTAAGAAGAAGATTTGCGTTCTTTGAATTTGAGCCTGCTTTTGACTCTGATGGATTTAAGAAGTATCTTGAAGAAAAGAATAGTGATAAGCTATACAAACTTATTGAAACAGTTAAAAAGCTTAATAATGATATAAGAAATGATGAATCTCTTGGAAAGGACTTCTGTATAGGTCATAGTTTCTTATGCTTTGATGTTGATATTGACGATTACTTATTAAAATCTGTGATAGATTATGAGATAATTCCTCTATTAAATGAATATTGGTATGATGAAATTGATAAGGTTGAAGAGTGGAGTTACTTACTTCATGAGGCGATAAAATAATATAAGTTAAGTATCAATTCTAAAATAATAAAAGTTTAAATATAATGAGGCAATAATGAGATGATAAAAATACAAAATATATATTATATGCTTGCTTATGCTTTTCAAATTTTAAAAAGTGATGCATATTCATTTTGTGAGACCGAAGAATTTGAAAATGCAGCAGATTTATTAGCAGCTATTCTTGAAAAGGGAATTTCTATTCAGATAAAGAAACGTGGATTAATAAGAGATTATGTTGAATCTACGGAAGCTTCAAATTATATAAAGGGTAAGTTTGATGTTTCAGAATCTATTAAAAATCAAACAATTATAAATCGTCAATTAGTTTGTAGTTTTGATAATTTTTCTTTAGATTGTTATGCAAATAGGATTTTAAAGACAACTATGCAATTGCTTATCAAATCAGATATTAAATCACAAAGGAAAAAGTCTTTGAGAAAGCTTTTGCTGTATTTTAAGGATGTTCAAAGTTTAGATATTAAGAACATTAAAAAGATAAATTGGAATATGAAGTTTAACAAGAATAATCAGAGCTATCAGATGCTTATTTCTATATGCTATATAGTTCTCAACGGGCTCATTCAAACGACTACAGAAGGCTCTACAAAGCTTTTAAATTTCCTTGATGAGCAGAGTATGAGTAGGCTTTATGAAAAGTTTATCCTTGAATATTATAAAAAGCATTACCCTGAGCTAAAGCCTGCTGCAGCTTATGTAAATTGGGCTTTAGATGATGGCGTGGATAATTTGCTTCCTATTATGAAAA
Source organism: uncultured Clostridium sp. (assembly GCA_900550335.1). Classification (GTDB taxonomy): domain Bacteria; phylum Bacillota; class Clostridia; order Peptostreptococcales; family Peptostreptococcaceae; genus Peptacetobacter. The sequence goes on from URRU01000062.1 coordinate 7,690, forward strand.
CAGATATAACTTTGACTTGTGGTAACAATGTGCTGATTATAGATGCTAAGTATTATAGTAATACAACTCAGCTTAGGTTTGATAAGCATACGATTCATTCTAATAATTTGTACCAGATTTTTACTTATGTGAAGAACAAGGCCTGTAGTGGAAATAATGTGTCTGGTATGCTTTTGTATGCTAGGACTGATGAGTTGATTCAACCTGAAAGTAGCTATGTTATGAGTGGGAATAGGATAGATGTGAGGACTTTGGATCTTGACTGTGATTTTGAGGTGATTAGAAGGCAGTTGGATGGGATAGTAGAGGAGTTTTTTAATAATCGAGGTGATTTTAGTGTCTAAAGATGAAAACAGAGAACAAGCTAAGTACAACACTACAACGGAGCTTGCTATGGAAGAAGCTAGAAAAATAATAAATGGAGAAATAGAAGCAAAGTCGTATGAATCAATCAATGAAATATTAGATGAATTTAACATGGCAGATTAGTTTTTTAGAAATAATATCTTTATATTAAATAAAAATGGGCTGTCAATTAACTTTAGTTAATACAACAGCCCTTAATATATTAATCCTTATTGTAATTTTTAGCATATACTTCCAATAATTTAAAATCAAAACACCTTTTAGAAATCATATTATCTGGATAATTATATTTTAATTCATATATATACTTAGCTTTTGACTCAATATCCATTTTATTTATAGCTTTTAGTTCTTTTTTTTAATCTCATTTTCTATATCTAGCTCTTTATAGTTAAGTTCTTTTAATAGTTTTTTAGGAATAGGGAACATATAATTTAGATTTATCACAGCAAGAAGTCTTTTTTCATCAAATACTTTTAAAAAGTCTTTAGAGCTTTTCATTTTATAGTGTCTTTCTTTTGGATGAGAAACCTGTGTTATATATACTAATTCTCCAATTTCAAATAATGCTCCAAAAAAAGGTTTATATTTTTCTTTTCCATAATCTGTTCTTGGAACTCTAGATTCTTTGTTTCTTAAATAATTTAAAAATTCATCGTCTGGAATATACCATTTCATTTTAATTCTCCTCACATAATATAATTACATAACAAAAAATCCCTTATCAAGTATAAAGACAAGGGATTTGTTTTACTATTAATACAGTTTTGGTTGGATCTGCAAACCTACTATTAATGTGATTTTGATTGGATTCACAAACCTACTATTAATACAGTTTTGGTTGGATCTGCAAACCTACTATTATTTTTATAATTAGAATACCATAATATCCTATAATAGTCAATATATCCTACGTATAATGAAAATTGATGCAGCTGGTAATTTTGAGTTTATAGATGAAAAGTAGAGTAGAGGCTATCAAATGCCCATAACAAAACATTATAAATCCAAATAAAAAATGCCTGGTCTTTACTAATCAATCTGTAAAGATCCAGGCTATTTTCGATTATAATTTTCCGTATACATTTATTTTTCCTCTTCATTTATTCGGACTTATCCGATTTTTTAACAAAAATATAACAAATATAAATTTCTAAAAACAAATTAAACTGCTTTAGCCATTAAATACATAGCTGGGAATATTATTAGTGCTGAACATATAACTTTTGCTGATAATGCTAACATTTTAGTACCTCCTTATGAATTAAATCTAATTTCTTATTTCATCTTACATATATATTATAGCAAGTACTTTCAAAAAACGCAAGATTGTTTTTTGTAAATTTCATTTTTTGAATATTTAATAAAAAAGATAAATTGTTTAGATACTGTATACAATCCGTTTACCATTTGAATTTAAAATAATCTTTATAAACGTTTAAATTTAAAGATTTACTTAGATTTAACAAAAAATAAAATTCATCATAAATTCATAAATATTATTAAAAAAATTCCAATTAAAAGTGTATGCAATATTTGTCAGAATATATCAGTTTTTTGAATAATTATTTCAAAATGATTTATTTAATGAAAGAGAGGATTCATTTACTATCACTTTTTGAAAGTAGTTTATAAAATATCCCATAATTTTATAACTTTCAAACAATTAAGAAATTAATTTTAACGAGGATTATTATATACTCTATAATTTTTTTAATATACATTATAAATACATTAAATATAATTATAA
>URRU01000063.1 GCA_900550335.1 uncultured Clostridium sp.
TTTCTTTATGGTGTTTCACTATATTACTATCTTTATAATAATTTTGCTCTCTTTTGAAATTTTCCATTACTTTTGTATAGTTATTTTTATCATAAAAACTATCGCTATCATAATGCTGATTATGCGGTTCTTCATTACACTTCAATATTGAAAATCCATAAGATATTTGTGTACGATAGTATAGTTCTAATTTTTCAAGATAGTCCCTTAAAATTCCTCTCATCTTTTCATCAAAACAATAAATTTTATATACATTCATAAAGTCTGTTTCTGGTTTATAAAAAAATGTATCTTCTTCCATTCTAAATTGTAATGCATATCCCGTTAATTTGTAATAATTTATTCTTTTTAAAATATTGGTTGCTATTTCTCTATCAGATATATTCATTCCATGTTCTTCAAGTTTAAGAACTTGTTCTTCAAATGTTAAAGGTTTCTTCAAAACCATTATTTCCAACTCCTTATATAAAATAAAAAAGGCCGGACATAAAAGCCCGACCTGGTCCCCAATGGTCAACGTACGACTTTGGGCAACTCTGTTGTTTATAATTATATATTATTACTTTACTTTTTTCAATACTTTTCTTGCTATTTGTATATATTTTATTAACGTTAAATATAATTCTTAAAAATGCCACATCACGTATAACAATGGCTTAATCATTTATATAATTAGCTAAATTCTCCACACAATATACAACAAAATCCATTTCTTTTTCATTTATCATAATTATTCACGTCCTTTAATTCTTTATATGAAAATTATATCATAATTTTATCTTTCTTTTGTTTTTTACATTGTATGAAATAAAAATCCCCCCACCTATTTATAGATGAGGGATTTGTTTATTATTTAATTTTTTAGTTTCTATTTATCGAAGTCTATATCGAAGTTCATTCCACCTATCTGAACAGTATTTTTATCTTTTAATACACTGTTGTCAGATTTTTTATTTACTAAAACTATACCATGGTTTTTAGCTATTGTTGAAGCTGTTAATGCATCAACTAAAGTTTCTCCATTTGCTAAGTATAATTTATCTGATCCTGAGTAGAATTCATCTATAACTTCTCTATTTGTTGCATATCTATCTTTTCCTGCTAATCTTTCTGCATTGTATTTATCTGCTATTGATTTATTAACTACAGAAGTTCCACCAACAACGTAGTATTCAACGCCAGATTTTTTAGCATGAGTTGAAGTTTTTCCATTAGTTAATAGTATAGGAGCTTCGTATCTAGCTGCTATTGCTGAAGCTGACATAGCATCTGCCTCACCTTTGAATCCATTAACTATGAATGCATTTGAGTAGTTGCCTAATTTTTCAGCTACTAATTCTGATGTTTCAACTCTATTTTTTCCACCGATTCTTTCAACTTTTATGTTTGCAGCTGTTATCTGATTTGAAACTTTCTGGCTTATTGCATTTTCTCCACCTATTATGTATACTTTTTTAACTTTTTTGATTCTATCCATTGTCGCTTTAGGTATTGAATCTTTTTTAGTTAATAGTATTGCTCCGTTTTCTTTACCTGCAAGACCTGAAGCTGCTAGACCATCAGACATTGTAGATGTTGCATTTACAAGTACTACGTTGTCGTATGAACCTAGTTCGTCTGCAACTTTTGCTGCTGTTTCGTATCTGTTTGCTCCTATTACTTCTTTATGAGTGTATACTGGTTTTGAAGGTTTAGATGGTACTGATGGAATACTTGGTACTGATGGTGTTACACTTCCTCCAGGATTATTTTCATTCTCAAAATCATTTGAGTCTGTTTTATTCCCCATTATTACATCATCTGAATGATTATTACCTATTTCAGGAGTTTTGTCCTTATTTATAGTAGAGTTTTCATCAAGTACTACTAAAGAATCCTTACCTTGTATTTCTACAACTGTACGGTTAGGACTTTCTTTTGGTACACTAGCATCTCCTCTTATCTCTAAAGAAGCATTTTCTACATATATTGCAGAACCGCTATTGTTTCCAGTATTATCTACCATAATATTTTTTACTACTATACTTGGATGATTTTCCTTATCCCCTTCTTTTCCAACAACTTTTATTGCTGATAAACCATCTTTTTTACTTGTATCAAATTTTGCATTTGATATAGTTATTTTTTCCTTATTTTCTTTTATTATTATCAATGAAGTTTCTTTTTCAGGGAATGTAGAAGATTTTGTAATTTTATGATTACCAAAGTCTATAGTTCTAGCTTTCATTTTAGATAAATCTAATGGTTGATCTAATTTTATATTATCAACTACTTTTATTTCTGTATTATTATCTGAATTTACGGCATCCTGTAGATTTTTATATGGTATTTTATCTACCATAGCTACAGTTCCAGCTGGTTTATTCACTTTAACTTTTGATATAACAGTTTTAACCTCTCCATTTTTTAGTTTAACACTATATGATACTTCAGCTTCTCCTACACCTTTTGTAGTTATTTTACCCTTATCATCTACCGTAATAATATCACTATATTTAGGATCTACTTTATAATCACTTATACTTACGTTATTTACAGTTTCTCCATCATTTCCTAATACTATAGTAGTTCCTTCTTTTCCATATTCTATTGTATAATCATTAACTTTTGCCCATTTTGCATACAGTATTTTATTGTTATTAGAAACAGTTATTTTATTTCCTTCTATAACATTTCCTTCAGCTGTATCACTCCATCCTACAAATACATATCCTTCTCTAGTAAATTCATTTGATGGTATAGACACTTCTTTTCCTTTTTCTACCGATTTTGTATAAGATTCTTCTGTTCCATCATTTTTTTTGAATGTGACATTAACACCTTCAACATGTTTTATTACATTTTCTTCCTCATCTAAAATAATTGCATAAGTTTTATCCATTATTGAAAATGTATTTATCATTGATAAATCTTCATTCGTTAAAGTATATTCATAATCTCTTTTGTTACTACCTTTTGCTAATATAGCATTATTACTATAAGATTTATCTTCTTGTTTATAAATATTTAATTTATAATTTAATTTAGATGTAATATTTGGATGATTATCATTTTTAGAAAATGAACAATATATATCAACATTTTCATATTCATTTTTATCTTTATATTTTGTTTTATTTCCATACATTTCTACATCACCACTAATATATGTACTCTCTTGGGCATTAATATAAAGAGCTCCTCCATAGAAATCTGATCCCATAGTTGTACTTGTTGATGTGTTATTTATAATTTTTCCACCATATAAATTAGCTTTTTGTCCGTTAGAACTATATACAACCACAGCAGAACCATAATGTGTTCCTATATTATTTGATATTTCTCCACCATACATATTAAATGTTCCGCCCTTATCATTTCCATAAACAAATACACCACCAGAGTTTTTACCATGACCATTTGTTATAACTCCAGCATACATATTAAATATTCCATTTTCAGAAGCTATTAATACATTTGCTCCCCCTCCGTCAGTAAGGTATCCATTTTGAATTGTTGTATTTTCATACATATTGTAAATCCCATTAACTGAAATCACACGGAAACCATTTGTGTTTTCATTACATTTTGCATCTAATGTAATATTTTCTGTATCAAGAATACCATTAATAACTATTAAACTTATTGTAGCTTTTGGATTTGTATTTATATATTTATCATCACGATAGATAGAATTACCATTCCCATTTATCTTTACATATGTACCCTCTTTAACTTCTATTGGCCCAGTAAGCGCAATACTCTTTTCAAGTGAAATAACCGTAGGATTATTTGCTAAAGTAGGTGCATTTTCAAGTGCATCTTTTAATTCTGATTCACTTGATATACTTATATTATTAGAATTTTTTTTCACAAGAAAACTACTTTTTTTTACTTCTCTTACATTTTCAATTCTTGTTTCATTAACCTGCTCGTGTGCAAAAACATCGGCTGGATAAGCTAACTGAACAGTAGATATAGCCACCGCTGCCACCAATGCTATAGATGTCATTTTTCTTTTATTCATATCTTTTCCCTCCCATTTTTTAACAAAAAAAGCACAGAAAAAACTATATTCCTTTAGAATATAATCTCTCTGTGCTTATAATCGATTTTATATTTTTTTGCATTAAAAAATACAGGCACTCTAATGTCTGTCTGTCTGTCTGTAATAATTTTTCCAAACAAATAGCATACTGTCAACACTCCCTCTAATGCAAACTAATATTAATGCCTATATTATAGCAAATAATATATAAATTTCAACTTTTCTCAATCATAAATATTTAACTAAATTACAAATAAATTTAATTATTTTCACAAATATTTCAAAAAACTTCAAACACATTTATTTTTAAAACAAATTCATCTAATACTTTTTATAATTTAAAAACTTTAAAAACTCATCTTCCCTCTATGGCAAAACTTATCAAAATACTTTATTCTAACCTTTCCCTCTCCCAAAGTTAATAAATAATTTCACAAAAAAAATAGAGGGTTGGAAATACCCAACTCTCGCTAAAAAAGATGGACATAGCCAAAAACTACGACAATCTGCAAGCGACACGCAACATTTAAATGTGTTACATAAATAAGCGTGTCGCTGAAGCCTGGAGTGTTTTTGGCTATAACATCTTTTCTAAAGCGAGTCGATACTTCACCAACCCTCTCTATTTTTACTGTAAATCATTTAATAACTCTTCTATATCCATATCCAATTCTTCATCAAAGTCATCTAAGTCAGTCTCAAACTCAAGATACTGAGTATCCACATCCGCATCATCGTCTATATCGTTTATTTCGATACCTGATGCAAAATCATTGAAAATACTCGACTCTCTATCATCTGTATAATCAGAAATATCTCCTTCCTCAAAAAGAGGATTTTCCATCATCTTCTTATCCAAATCAATTTCATGATAGTGTGAAAGCTCTTCCCCACTACCAAGCTCTAAAAATCTATAATTGCCTTTCCAAATATTTTTACTCATATCTACCACCTCCGATAAAGAATTTATTTGAATCTATACCGCTTATTCCCTTATCAGCAGTTTTATAAATCTGATTTATTATATCTTTTCTTCTTGTCTCATCTTCCTCAGAGTACATAAGCTGCCCAAAGGCATACATTTCTGTAATCTCATCAAATAAAATTTCCTTAACATCTTCAGATTTAAGCTTATCGTATTCATATCCTAATTTAGCAAATACATAGTATAGCTTTTCATTCATCTCTCTTATGTAATATGGGTACATATTGTCTATAATATGGTTAAGCTTTTTAAGAATTTTTTCCATAAATAGATTTAATTTATCGCTTTCATTTTCTTTAAGCATTCTGTAGACATGTCTTCTTCTATCAAGAGGAGATAGCACAAACTCTAAATTACCTAAAATTATCTCAATATCGTTAAGTCCGTCCTTTAACATATACGCTGTATCTGCAAACACCTCTCCAAACATTCTATATACGTTTCTATCTGGTCTTATTCCTTCTCTTTCAAATAATTTTTCTCCACTTTTTTCGATAACATCAGGCATATACACACTTAAAGTATCTACATTTTCCTTTTGAACCTGAACTTCATCATAAAGTCTATTTACTAGATTTATTCTAACCTCATCAGTTATATTTTCCTGTCCAAGAGTTTCTCTAACCAATTTTCTCATATTATAAAGATCTGCAAAGAAGTTGTACATAATCATATCATTCATAGATTTTGCCCAGTTCTGATATACTTCTTTATTTTCAGCTTCTTCTAACATCTTTTTCTTAGAGCTTAAAAATACATCTCTAAGCAGCTTTTCAACCATTCTAGTCTTTAGATATACTCTTACATACTCATTTTTAAATCTTATATCTGTAGCCGAAAAGTCTTTATGTATTTTTTCCTCGTCGCTCTCTTTTATTGTAATTATTCCAACTATATCCTTATCCGCTATAGACATTATTTCCTTTTCTTCAGATTTCATAAATCTAACTATTCCATCCTCAGCTCTTACAAATAGCGGATTTCCAGACTTAGTAAATCCTATATCGTTTCTTTCAACGTCTGGTATTGAGTCAATATCCATTATTTTTTTATTTTTATCACTTAGGTATAATCTAAATATATTTTTTCCATCATATATTATATTTTCTCTTCCCACAGCTATTTTTCTACATTCATCAAATTTTGCTGCTACAATCTTTTTCTTAGTTTTCTTGTTTATAAGTATTAGATTGTCAGTGTATTTTACTAATAGCATATTTGAATTATTGTAGTCAAATCCTCCAATATTTCCAGAAATTCTACTAAATACTATATCGCTGTCTGCTGGAAGGTTTCCTATTTTTCTGTTACCAGCAACCATATCTTCAAACCCTCTTGGAAGGATTCTATTGATATTATTTGCAAAAATCTGCACACTTCTAGCTATTATAGACTCTCTTTCTATATGGAAATACCCTTTAAATGAAATCTGACTTCCTTCTATAAGGAATCTTTCTATATCGTCGTAATATATCTCAAATCTATTCTTTCCTCCGATGAATACAAATTTTTCATGGTCTTTATTTATTCCCCCCATAAAAACTTTATCATCATCTAATACAAAGAAGCATTTATCGTCATTTATTTCAAATATAAAATCTCTCTGATTTTTGCATATTAGAGAAAAGTCTTTTATGCTCATTCTTATTTTTAAATTTCCTGGCATCTCCTTAGAATTTCTTCCTGTTCCTACGCTAAATGGAACATTTTCATCGTATATTACTATATCATCTTTTTCTAAAGATGCAGATAATTTTATTTTATAATCTGAATAACTGTAGATGTATTTTGTACCTTTATCTGCTAGTACATCACCTTCATTTCCGATTATTATATTTCCTAAATTTGTTATAAATAACTTTTTCCCTTCAGATGAATATCTATTGATTCCCTCTAGACTAAACCCATTAGATAATTCATATATTATTTTCTCACCTAGTTTTAACATCGGTATCAACTCCAACCTAAAAAATTTAAAATTACTATTTTAAAATTATTGCTGCCTGAAAATCAGACAGCAATACTATTAACCATTTTATTCAATTTTTAAAACCTTGCTCTGCTTATTTTAGAAATTTACTGTAATTTTTCAGCTTACTGTGCTTTTTCAGCCATTATTTCCTCATAAGTCTGAGCCATTATTTTGTCATAATCTTTGAAGTTTCTTCTTGATTTTAACTCTTCTTTTAAAGTATTGTACGCTTCTTCTACCTGTGCTTTGTCCATAGTTTTAGCTTTTAATCTAAAGTCTTCTATTTTTAAATCACAGTATCTATCGTATTTTTCTATATATCCATCAAAACCTTTAGCTTTTAGTGAAGATAACTGTTTTTTAGCTTCTGAATAAACTCCTGTATCTCCACCTACAAATACTTTATAGTAGTTTCCTATTTTTATTATTTCACCTTTTAGGTTCTTTTTATTAAGGTTGGCAACTAAACTTTCTGCATGTCCTTTATCTTTTAATGATCCTGCATACACTCTGTAGTATTCTCCACCCTGTTTAGCTTTTTCTATTTCTGCAGCTCTCTTAGCTTCTTCTGCAGCTATTTTTTCAGCTTCGGCTTTCTTTCTCCGTTCTTCTTCTTTTTTCTGCTGCTCTAACTGCTGTTCCTGTTTTATCTGCTGCTGTTTTTCAGCTTCCCGCTGTCTTTTTCTGTTTATAGTTAAGAAATATCCTCCAGCTGCTATAGCAACTATTAAAACAGCTATTATAAGGTCTAGTTTTTTTCTAGATTTTTTATATGCTTCATCCTTAACTATTACTACTTCTTCCTCTATTTCTACATCGTCGCCTTCGTAGTCATCATCTACATATTCGATTTCTTCTTCATCATCGTATGCTTCTTCTTCAACTACTTTAGCTCCTCTATTAGACTCTTTTGTTTCTTTATTAGATGTTTCTTTACGAGGCTCTTCTTTTGCTGATTCCTGAGTATCTTCTTCTACTGCTTCTTCTTCAGAATAGTACTCATCCTCTTCGTATTCTCCATCTTCGTCCTCATAATCATCTTCTTCGTCTTTTTTTCTTCCAAAGAATGAGAATATACCCCTTTTCTTAGGTTCTTCTTCCTCTTCTTCAATTTCTTCTTCCTTAGATTCATTTATTCCAGCTATTCTAGATATTTCCTGTAAATCATCCTCTTCTTCATTAGATTCAGATACAGGTGCTTCTTCTACAACAACCTTTTCTACTTCTTCTGCTTCAACATCATCAGAATCTACTTCTGATATTTCTTTTTTAAGCTCGTCAACTGCTTTTTTAGCTCTTTCAACAGGATCGTTTAATTTTTCTGCTTCTTCCTGTCTTAATCTTTCTGCTCTTTCAGCTTCTAATTCCTGTCTTTCTATATTTTTTATAGCTTCTCTTCTTCTTGCAGGATTAGTGTGTATTTCGTGGTCATCACCGTCATTTGAAGGCATTTCAACTACTTCATTATTAGATGCAACATCTCCATATACAACATCTTCACTTACAACTTCTTCAACTGCTACATCTTCTAACTCTTCTGTAGTTTCTTCAACTATTTCTACCTCTTCTGGTTCTACTTCTTTTATTCTAACCGCTGGTATAACTAGAGAAGGGTCTATTCTTCTTGATAATTTATTTCTGAATGGCTCTGATTTGTCCGCATTTTCAAGCATATATGCGTATTCGTCCATATCTATATCAGCAGGTAAAGTTCTTTTTATAGTTGCAGGAGTAGTAGCTTCTACACAAGATTTATTATCTCTAAAGTACTTGCAAGCTTCCTTCCAAGTATCCATTTCTACTAATTTTCTATCTTTTATAACAGCATTTATAAATTCTCCAAAGTTTTCTTCACCAAATTCACCTGCTACAGTAAGTCTCATAGCTCCTTCTATTAAAGTTCTGCTTTTTACAAACTCTAATAAAACTGTAGCTGCTGCAAATTCATATATAACTCTTCCACCAAATCCATAAGCTTCTTCGGCTTCTAAATTTTCTAAAGTTAATATTCTTTTAAACTCTTCTTCTACACAGTCATTAAGCTCTGCATTAGATATAAGTTTTACTCTTCTTAAAAATTCAGAATCTATTAAATCCTTCTTTGGCTCTTCTTCTACAGAGTTATTTTCTTCAACTGATTCTTCTTTTTTAGATCCACCTGCTAAAATTCTATTAACGATAACGATAATCTCTCTCTTTAATTCCATTCTAGCATCGGCAGGATTCATCTGGAATATTCCAACACTGTCCTCTTTTCTTAAACTAAGTTCTCTAAGAGTCATAGTTAAAACTTCCATATATATATTTAAAACCTTGTAGTCTTTCTGAAGTCTTTTTATTTTTTCAGAATTTTCCATTTTGTCGTAGTAATTAAAGCTCTGAAGATCGGCTTCTTTTAAATTCTGTATACCGTCTCTTTTAGCTATGTTTATGTATTTTCTACATTTAGCATTTATAAGCTCTATATCACTTTCTAGCTCATCTATATCTGGAATGTATTTTTCAAGTATCCATTTTGATATAATTGGCTCTGTATTTCTAGATAAAGTTTTATAAAATAGTACGTTATATTTTAATAATTCTATATATTTAACTTCATTTAACTCAACTTTTTCAAATTTTTTATTTAGTATACTGTCTAGTTTCCTATTTGTTTTACTTTCCTGTTTTAAAAATCTCTGTGTAACATTTAAAACAGTGCTTTTTATTATACTATTCAAACTATTCACTCCTTGCCCA
>URRU01000064.1 GCA_900550335.1 uncultured Clostridium sp.
TATAATTGGGTGTATAATGCACTAATTTTGCCAAACATGGAAAAAATATAATGATGAAAATAATAAATCAAAATAAATGAAAATATAAAGGGTATAAAGTAATTAGAATATATAAATAAAAAGAGAACAGATTGTATTTGAGATATAAAAATTAAATAATTAGAGGAGGAATGTATAGTGAATAAAAATAAAGTATATAATGAACTTTTAGATATAGTTGGAAAAGAAAATATAATGATGGACGAGCCTATGAAAAAACATGTATCTTTTAGAGTTGGTGGTCCTGCAGATATTTTAGTTAGACCTATAAATGAAGAACAGTTAAAAGAAATTCTTTTATATATAAAAAGTGAAGAAATTCCATACCTTATAATAGGAAATGGTTCAAATCTTTTAGTAAGAGATGGAGGAATAAGAGGAGTAGTTGTAGAACTATCAGATAATTTCAGTGATTTTAAAATAGATGGAAATAAAATAGAAATAAAAGCAGGTGCACTACTATCTAGAATAGGAAATGCAGCTCTTAGAGCAGAACTTAAAGGGTTTGAATTTGCATCTGGAATACCAGGAACATTTGGTGGTGCATTAGCGATGAATGCAGGTGCATACGGTGGAGAAATTAAAGATATAGTAAAAACTGTAAAAGTTATGGATAAAGATGGAAATATATTAGAGTTATCTAATGAAGAAATGCATTTTGGATATAGAAGAAGCACAATAGTGGAAAAAGGTTATGTAGCACTTTCTGCGGTAGTAGAGTTAGAAAAAGGTAATTACGACGATATAAAAGCTACAATGGATGATTTAAGAGATAGAAGAACTTCTAAACAGCCTCTTAATTTTGCGAGCGCAGGAAGTACATTTAAAAGACCTGAAGGATATTTTGCGGGCAAATTAATACAGGATAGTGGGCTTAAAGGATTATCAATAGGCGATGCTCAGGTATCTGAAAAGCATTCAGGATTCGTTATAAATAGAGGAAATGCAACAGCAAAAGAATTATTAGACTTAATGTTTGCTGTTAAATCCACTGTAAATGCAAAATTCGGTGTTATGCTTGAAGAAGAGGTAAAAATAGTTGGCGAGGATCCAGTTAAAGAGGAAGAATAGTCTGAAGGTAAGTAGTGTATACGTAAGCCAATAAAAAGACTGGAGATGATATAATATGAAAATTATAGCAGATTACCATACACATACTATTTTTAGTAATGGTAAAAATGGTAAGAGAAAACATGCTATAGGTACTATAGAAGAAAATGTACAAGAGGCTATAAAAAAAGGCCTTAAAACAATTGGAATATCAGACCATGGATATAGACATTTACTATATGGGTTGGACAGAGATAGTATATTTAGAATGAGAGAAGAAGTAGATAGATTAAATGAAAAATACAAGGAAATCGAGATACTTCTAGGGATAGAGTGTAATATTCTAGACAATAAGGGAACTATAGATATGGATGATAAGATAAGAGAACAGTTGGACTACGTTCTTGCAGGTTATCATTTTGCATCTGAGCCAACATCTTTTAGAGGGTTGTTAAATCATGCAGACAACTATCTTTTAAAAACTAAAAAATCTAAGAGATATAACACAGATGCAGTTGTAAATGCGATGAAAAATAATGATATATTTATGATTACTCACCCTGGAGATAAAGGGGATGTGTATATTGAGGAGATTGCTGAAGAGGCAAAAAAGAGAAATATAATACTAGAGATAAACAGCTCTCATGCACATTTAAATGTAGAACAGCTAAAGCAAATAGAAAAATACAATAATAGATTGATGATTGGTTCAGACGCACATAAGCCATTTATGGTAGGTAATTTTTCTTTAGGACTTGAAACAGTCAAAAAATCTGGCATAGATATTAAGAGAGTAGAAAATATAATAGAATAAGGGGGCAAATTACATGAAGTTTGTTATAGTTACAGGGTTATCAGGCTCTGGAAAAAGTGAAACAATGAAAGCATTAGAGGATATGGGATTTTATTGTGTAGATAATATGCCACCTACATTAATAACAAAATTTGCGGAAATATGCTTCCAGGGAAACTCTAATATAGAGAAGGTAGCACTAGGAGTAGACATAAGAGGTAGAAGATTTTTTGAGGCACTTCATGAAAGTCTTGATTGCCTTGAAAAAGCAAATTATAAATTCGAAGTACTTTACCTTGATTGCGACGATGATGTACTTTTAAAAAGATATAAGATGACTAGAAGAAATCATCCACTATCAAAAAATATGCAGATTCCAGAAGGTATAAAAATAGAAAGACAGATAATGGAGCCGTTTAAAAAATATGCAACTTGTATATTAGATACTTCAAATATGAAGCCAAAGGATTTAAAAGAAGAAATTTCTAAGATATACAAAGATGGATTGGAAGAAGATACTCCTAATATGACTATATCTGTAGTTTCATTTGGATTTAAATATGGAATACCTAAGGATGCAGACCTTGTATTTGATGTAAGATTCTTACCAAATCCATATTACGATGAAAGTCTAAGACCGAAAACTGGAGACTTTAAAGAAGTTAGAGAGTATGTTATGAATTCAAAAGTAAGTGAAGAATTTGTAGAAAAATTATTTGATTTTATAGGATTCCTAATACCTCAGTATATAGAAGAGGGAAAACAGCACTTAGTAATAGGTGTGGGATGTACTGGAGGAAGACATAGATCTGTTACTATAGCCAACATGCTATATGATGAGCTTTACAAAAATGGATATAGAGTAATTAAAAAACATAGAGACTCTATGCTCGGTTAATCATGGGGGCATTTTATGGAATACTTAAATAATATAATTGGTGTAATAGGGTGGATAGCTCTGATTGCGGCTATCATTCTTTATATAAAGGCTAGAAAAGCAAAAATTGAAAATCAAATAAGAGAGAGAGAATTAGAAGAAAGAAATCCAAAAGTAGTGGTTATAGGAGGGGGAACAGGACAATCTGTTTTTCTAAGAGGATTAAAGTATTATACAAATAATATAACCGCAGTTGTTACCGTTGCAGATGATGGAGGTGGCTCTGGAGTACTTAGAGAGGACTTAGGAATGCTTCCACCAGGAGATATAAGAAACTGCCTTTTAGCTCTTGCAAATATAGAGCCTACTATGAACGAGGTAATGCAGTACAGATTTGAAGAGGGCGGATTAAAAGGTCAGAGTTTTGGTAACTTATTCTTAGCTGCGATGACTGGACTTTATGGAAATTTCGAAACAGCTGTATCTAAATTAGGTGAGATTTTTGCTATAACAGGAAAGGTATACCCAGTTACTTTAGAAGATGTAAACTTGGTTGCAGAACTTGAAAATGGTAAGGTAATAGAAGGAGAATCTGCTATTCCTAAGGTTTGTAAATTAGACAAAACTAATATAAAAAGACTTAGATTAGACCATCCACATATAAAACCTCTTAAAGAGGTAATATACGCTATAAAAAATGCGGATATAATTGTTATGGGACCGGGAAGTCTTTATACTAGTGTTATTCCAAATCTTTTAGTTGATGGAGTAGTAGATGCTATTAAAAATTCTGATGCACCTAAGGTATATGTAGGAAACGTAATGACACAACCTGGTGAAACAGAAAATTATAATTTGTTCGACCATGCAAATGCTATAATAGAACATGCAGGAGAAAATATCATAGATTATGTAGTTGCAAATAAGGAAATACTGCAAGAAGATGTTTTTATGCGTTATAATAAAGATGGGGCAGAACAAGTCCTTTTAGATAACCATCAGAAAAAAAGTTTTGACAAGTTGGGGATAAAAGTAATTGAGGCAGATCTTATCGAAATAAAAAATAATTACATAAGACATGATGCGAAAAATGTTTCTAAAGTAATTATGCAGATAGTTTCTGAAGAAAGAAATATGTAACAGTTGACATAAATTGTTTACTGGCAGAATATTATCTGACCAAAGAAGAAAACAGTTTAAGGAGTGAATCGAATGAGAGAAGAAGTAAGTGCCGGCGGAGTTGTACTGTTTGGAAATGCTGTTCTTCTACTTAGAAAATTTAACGGAGATTGGGTACTCCCAAAAGGCAAAGTTGAAAAAGGGGAGAGCCACGAGCAAGCCGCATTGAGAGAAGTAGGAGAAGAAACTGGAGTAAAAGCAGATATAGATAAATATCTTGGTGAAATACATTATACTTTCAAAGAAAATTGGGACGAAAATAAAACAGTTCATAAGACTGTGTTCTGGTATTTAATGACTGCTAGAAGTATGGACACAATTCCTCAGAAAGAAGAGGGATTTGTAGATGCAAAATTTGTCCATATAGATAGAGTAGTTGAAATGGCTAGATACGATGATGAAAAAGAAATTATAAAAGTAGCGCTTGTAGAAATAAAGAAAAAATTAAATAAATAATAAGGCAGTAGGTGGTAGATAGAAATGTCATTTTCAGCGGAGACGAAAAACGAACTAACGAGAATAGATTCTGATATACAAGCTGTAAATTTGGCTGAGCTTGCAGGGATAGTTAGACTTTCTGGAAGTATACAGATAGCTGGATTTAAAAAGATGAATCTAAAGATAATAACAGAGCTTAACTCGATAGCAAGAAAGGTGTTTAAGCTTTTAAAACATGATTTTAATATCAACACTACTATCGCTGTAAATAAAAACCAGATGCTTAAAAGAAACAATAGCTATGTTTTGACTGTCAAGAGCGACATGGGGGCAGAAAAACTTTTAAAAGAGCTAGGTGTTTTAGAAAAAGGAGAAGGTTTTTTCCCTAAAAATGATATAGCTGAGGAGTTAATTGCAACGGACGAGCAGAAAAGAGCTTTTATAAGAGGTGCTTTTCTTGGTGGAGGTTCTATTAGCGATCCAGAAAAAAATTATCATCTTGAATTTGTAACTAACAATTTGGAGTTTGCACAGTCTCTTAGAGACTTAATAAATAGCTTTGATTTTAATAGTAAAATCGTAGCTAGAAAAAACAACTATGTTGTATATATAAAAGAAAGTGAGCAAATATCAGATTTATTAAGTCTTATAGGTGCTCACAATGCTCTTTTAAAACTTCAGAACGTTAAGATAGTAAAAGAGATGAGAAATAACGTAAACAGAATAGTGAATTGTGAGACAGCTAACCTAACAAAAGCTGTCAATGCAGCGGTTAAACAGGTTGAAAATATTAGAATAATAGAAGAAACAATAGGTATAAAGAAATTACCTGAAAATCTACAGCAAATAGCACTTCTTAGAGTAGAAAATGAGGAGCTTACATTAAAAGAACTTGGAGAGATGCTAACTCCTCCTGTAGGAAAATCTGGAGTAAATTATAGATTAAAAAGAATACAGGAAATAGCGGATAATCTAAGAGAAAAATATAATATAGAATAAAAATAGGAGACTTTTCTATGATTCGGAAAGTCTCTTTTTTAATAAATTTACAACAAAGAACTAAAAAATAAATTATAATAAAATATATATAATTAAAAAATGGAGGTGGAAAAATGGATAAAAACTTTACACATCTTCACGTGCATACTGAGTATAGTTTGCTTGACGGATTTTCCAGAGTAAAGACGCTTGTAAAAAGGGCTAAAGAAAAGGGAATGACTGCCGTTGCGATAACTGACCATGGATGTATGTTTGGTGCAATAGATTTTTATAAAGTCGCAAAAGCTGAAGGAATCAAACCGATAATTGGATGTGAAGTATACACAGCACCTAGAAAGCTAAGCGATAAAGATCCAAACTACGATAAGCATCAAGGGCATTTAGTGCTTTTAGCTAAAGATATGACTGGATACAAAAACCTTATAAAAATAGTATCTAAATCTTATGTAGATGGATTCTACTATAAGCCTAGAACAGACATGGATGAGCTTAAAAAACACAGTCAAGGATTGATAGCTCTTTCTGCGTGTCTTGCGGGAGATGTTCCTAGGGCTATAATGAATGGAAATTATGATAAAGCTAGAAATTTAGCGATGGAATATAGAGAAATATTTGGTAATGGAAACTACTACCTAGAAATACAAGACCATGGACTTTCTGAACAAAAGCAGGTAAATACAGAAGTTGTAAGACTTTCTAGGGAGTTAAACATTCCACTAGTAGCCACAAATGATGTGCATTATGTGGATAAAGATGATGCTAGAATACAGGATATACTTATGTGTTTACAGATGCAAAAGACTGTTGACGATACAAATAGGATGAAATTCCCAAGCGATGAATTCTATTTAAAGAGTAGGGAAGAAATGGAAAAATTATTCCCAGAGCTAGAAGAAGCTTTAGATAATACAAATGAAATAGCAGAAAGATGTAATGTAGAATTTGAATTCCACAAATATCATCTTCCAAAATACGATGTACCAGAGGGATACACTACTAACGGATATTTTAGAGAACTTTGTAAAAAAGGGCTTGAAGAAAGATACGGAGCTGATTGTCCTGAAGAATACAAAGAAAGACTAGAGTACGAGTTAAATACTATAGAAAATATGGGATATGTAGAGTATTTCCTTATAGTTTGGGATTTTATAAATTACGCAAAACAAAACAATATAATGGTAGGACCTGGTAGGGGGAGTGCGGCTGGTTCTATAGTTGCATATACTTTAAAAATAACAGATATAGACCCTATGAAGTACAACCTACTGTTTGAAAGATTCCTAAATCCAGAGAGGGTATCTATGCCCGATATAGATATAGACTTCTGCTACGAAAGACGTGAAGAAGTTATAGACTATGTAAAAAGAAAATATGGAGAAGATCATGTTGCCCAGATAATTACTTTTGGTACAATGGGTGCGAAAATAGCTATAAGAGACGTAGCTAGGGTTTTAAATGTATCTTATAATAAAGCGGATAGAATAGCAAAGGAAATCCCATTTGAACTTGGAATGACGATAGACAAGGCTATGGACACAAATCCAACTCTTGTAGAGCTTTATGAATCAGATGCAGAAACTAAAGAAGTAATAGATATATCTAAAAGATTAGAGGGAACTCTTAGACATGCATCTACTCATGCAGCAGGTGTTGTTATAGCCAGAAATCCGGTAGATGAATATGTACCTTTATATAAACATCAGGATTCGATAACTACACAGTTTACAATGACTACTCTTGAAGAACTAGGTCTTTTAAAAATGGACTTCTTAGGTCTTAGAACACTTACAGTTATTAGAGATGCATTAGATTTAATTGAATTAAATAGAGATATAAAAGGATATACAGAGCATATAGATTTTTCAAAAATGGAATATGATGATAATGAAGTATTTGAAACATTATCTCAAGGTAATACTCTAGGAGTATTCCAGCTAGAAAGTTCTGGTATGAGAAACTTCATGAAACAGCTAAAACCAAATAGCTTTGAAGATATAGTAGCCGGAATATCTTTATTCAGACCAGGTCCAATGGATTCAATTCCAACGTATATAGAAAATAAGAATAACCCAGAAAATGTAACATATATAAATGACAAGCTAAGACCTATTCTTGAGGTAACATATGGATGTTTAGTATATCAGGAACAGGTAATGCAGGTTGTAAGGGACTTAGCGGGGTATAGCTACGGTCGAAGTGACTTAGTTAGAAGAGCGATGAGTAAGAAAAAAATGGATGTCATGGAAGAAGAAAGACAGTATTTCATACATGGAAAATTTGACGATGAAGGAAATATAGAAATTCCAGGATGTATAAGAAACGGAATTTCTGAAGAAGATGCAAATAAAATATTTGACGATATGATAGACTTTGCAAGATATGCATTTAATAAATCTCATGCAGCCGCTTATGGAGTGCTTGCATATGAAACAGCATACCTTAAAGTTCACTATCCTGTTGAATTTATGGCTGCCCTTATAACAAGTATAATGGGTAACTCAGACAAAGTAGTGGAGTATATAAGAGAGTGTAATGCCCTTGATATACCTGTAAATCCTCCAGATATAAATAAGAGTTTTGCAAAATTCTCTGTTGAAGGAAATAGTATAAGATTTGGACTTGCAGCTGTAAAAAATGTGGGTGTTAATATAATCGAAAACATAGTAAAAGAAAGAGAAGAAAATGGAGAGTTTAAGGACTTTGTCGACTTTGCAAAGAGATTAGATTCAAAGGATACAAATAAAAGAGTTATCGAAAGTCTTATAAAATGTGGAGCATTTGACAATATAAGTGAAAATAGAGCGACTCTTATGTCAGGATATGAATCAGTTCTTGAAAGTATTGCTATGGACAGAAAGAAGAACGTACAAGGACAAATATCTTTATTCGATGCATTTGCAGGAGAAGTAGAAGATGCAGAGGAAATGGATATTGCAAATAATATGCCTTTTGTACGAGAATTTACCGATAAAGAAAAACTCAATATGGAAAAAGAAGTATTGGGGATGTATCTTAGCGGACATCCATTATCTGAATATAAATCAGACTTAGACAGAAAAACTAGTATAAGTATGAAAAAAATAAAAGAGTTAAAAGAAGATGAAGTAAACTACATGAGGCTAAATGAAAAAGAGGTTATCATGGGTGGAATGGTTATCAATAAAAAGATAATGACTACAAAGAGAAATGAGATAATGGCATTTATAACACTTGAAGATCTATACGGTACAATCGAGGTAGTAGTATTCCCACAGACTCTTAAAAAATACAATATCCTATTGAATGACGACAGTATAGTACTTATAAAAGGTACTATGAACATAGTTGAGGACGACGAAGTAAAACTAATTGCCAGAGAAATAAAGGATATAAGAGATGATGAAGGTTTCAATGTAGAGAAAATATCTTTTAAAGGAAATTCAAATAATACAAATCAAAGTAAACAGATGAGTGTAAGAGTAGATACTGTAAGAAATGAAGAATTATTGATAAAATTATTCTCTATAGCTAGAAAATACCCAGGAAAAGATAGGCTTGTACTTCTACCTAAGGATGAAAATATAGATATGGATAGTAGCCCAAGGGAGTATAAGGTTCCGGGAATGTATATAGATGCAGACGAAAATCTAAAAAAAGAACTTTCTACATTAGTAGGGAAGTTAAATATAGAAATTTTGAAAAATTAATTTTGATTTTATAAACAAAATCTATAGGATTATTCAAAAATAATATAAATTAAAAGAAAAAAACCGCCTTTTATATAAAGGTGGTTTTTTTCTACAGATTGATTATTTTAAATTAGAGGATAATTTAAAATATCTTAAAGTGGTTAGTTAGTAAATTAAAATTTTTAGAATCTTAATTTATGTTATATTATGTATTGAGTTCATATATATTATATTAAAAAAAAAACAACATGTAAATCCCCATAAATTGCAAAAGCATAAAAAAATGAAAGGATAATATAAAAAAACTATATATAATGGGTGTGGAAATATCATATAAGTAGAAATTATAAAAACAACAGAAAAACAACAAGCGTTTTCCTTTAAAAATGATGTTTTTTTATTAACGATATAAATTTATGAAAATAACGTAAATAATAAGTATATTATAATCTTACTTATTGTAATAAAATTAATGAGAAAAAATATTTACTAAAATTAAAATAAAATAAATTTCGATATTTACTATATATTATAAAAATAAATAAACTTGATTATATCTTAATATTGTAAAGATATAAAAAAATAAAAATATGATAAAAAAACTGAT
>URRU01000065.1 GCA_900550335.1 uncultured Clostridium sp.
TTAAAATTTTTATACCAGAGAGAGTTATTTGTATTGAAAGAAGTGTATAAAATGGATAAAATTTCTATAGAGGGTCAAAATTGTTCCCACAATATTGTAATAGATTTTATAAAAACTAATAGAGTAAAAAAAGCACATTTTTCCTCAAGTAAATAGGGAAAAAATTTTTTTAAAAGAAAGGGAAAACGGTTAGCTAAAAGCTTAAAAAATCAATATTTTTGGTATATCGTTTTCTTTTGCAAAAAAGCAAAAAACTTTTAATAATTTTCAAAAAAGGTATTGAAAAAAATGAATAAATCTTATACAATAAAATTAACTTGTGGGACTGAAATAAACATAGGGGACAAAAAAAGTCCCAGTCAGAAAAGCAAGAAGGAGTAATTATGAGAAACTTAATAGAGATACAGAAAAAGCTCATACCAAATGCGATAGAGCTTATGGAAAAAAGGTATATAATACTCAGACAAATATCTCTTAGCCAGCCGATTGGAAGAAGAACTCTTTCAAATCGTCTAGGAATAAGCGAAAGGGTGGCAAGAACAGAGACAGAGTTTTTAAAAGAGCAAGGTCTGATAAATGTAGCTGTATCGGGAATGACTGTAACAGAAGAAGGAGAAGAACTTCTTAAAAAATTAAAAGATGTTATGGTCGATATAATGGGAATAACAAACCTTCAAGAACAGGTTAGAGAAAAGCTTGGAATCAAGAAAGTAATAGTTGTCCCTAGAAACTGCGAAGATGACGAAACAGTTTTAAAAGATGTAGCTAAGGAAGGCTCAGAGTACTTCTTAAGTGTCTTAAAAGATGGAGATAAGGTAGCGATAACTGGTGGAACAACAATGCTAGAATTTGCAGATGCTGTGAAAACAGAAAAGAAATACAGTGATTCGCTGGTAGTTCCTGCTAGAGGAAGTGTTGGGACAGAGGTTGAAACTCAGTCAAACAGCATAACAGCTATGTTAGGAAAAAATATCCACTCTGATTATGAACTACTTCATATTCCAGACGAGCTTGGAGAAGATGCTATGAGAACTCTAGCACAGATTCCAGATATAAGAAGAACTTTAAAGCATATAACTGAGACAGATATATTAGTTTTCAGTATAGGAAGAGCTGACACAATGGCAGAGAGAAGAAATTTAGATGAAAATCAGAGAAAAGTTATTCTCAATAATAAAGCAGTTGGAGAAGCTTTTGGTTATTACTTCGATAAAAATGGAAATGTGGTACACAGACTTAGTACAGTAGGTATAGATCTTGAAACCTACACAAAAGTAAAAGAGAATATTTTGATATTTGCCGGAGTCGAAAAAGTAGAGGCTTTCATGGCAGTATCTGAAATAAACAAGAACTTAGTTCTTATAACAGATGAGCTTAGTGCTCAGAAAATACTTGAATATAAATAAGTATATAATTACGGTAAAGCCGCAAAAATAAAATTTTTAATTAACTTTAGGAGGTAGCGACATGGTAAAAGTAGCTATAAATGGTTTTGGTAGAATAGGTAGATTAGCATTAAGAAAGATGATGGAACAGCCAGAAAAATTCGATGTAGTGGCAATAAATGACTTAACAGATGCAAAAATGCTTGCACATTTATTCAAATACGATACAGCACAGGGAAGATTCAATGGTGAAATAGAAGTTAAAGAAGGTGCTTTCGTAGTTAACGGAAAAGAAATACAGGTAACAGCAGAAAGAAATCCTGAAAACTTACCTTGGAAAGAATTAAACGTTGATATAGTTCTTGAATGTACAGGATTCTTCACTTCAAAAGATAAAGCAGAAGCTCATATAAAAGCAGGTGCTAAAAAAGTTGTTATATCAGCTCCAGCAACAGGAGATTTAAAAACAATAGTTTACAACGTAAACAGTGATATATTAGATGGTACAGAAACAGTTATATCTGGTGCTTCTTGTACAACAAACTGCTTAGCTCCAATGGCTAAAGCATTAAACGACAAATTCACTTTAGAAAAAGGTTTAATGACAACTATACATGCTTACACTAATGACCAGAATACATTAGATGGCCCTCATCCAAAAGGTGATTTAAGAAGAGCTAGAGCTGCAGCTGGAAACATAGTTCCTAACACAACTGGTGCTGCAAAAGCTATAGGTTTAGTTATACCAGAATTAAACGGTAAATTAGACGGAGCTGCACAGAGAGTTCCAGTAGTAACTGGTTCATTAACAGAATTAGTTTGTACTTTAGGTAAAAAAGTTACAGTTGAAGAAGTAAATGCAGCAATGAAAGAAGCAGCTAACGAATCATTCGGATACAACGAAGACATGATAGTATCTTCTGATATAGTTGGTATGAGCTACGGATCATTATTCGATGCTACTCAGACAAGAGTTATGGAAGTAGACGGACAGCAGTTAGTTAAAGTTGTTTCTTGGTACGATAATGAAATGTCTTACACTTCTCAGTTAATAAGAACATTAGGATACTTTGCAGGATTAAGCAAATAATTAAACAAATAATTTAAAATTGTTAACCTATATACACTTTATAATATAAAACTTGAATACATTTAAACCTTAATATGATGTATGTACCCCCATACATACAGAGTTATTAATGTACTTCAGACGAAAAAAGTCCTAGTTTGTAGTTTTGTTACTGCGGACTCGGGCTTTTTTTGTAAATACGGAAAAATCAAATAATAAACATAAAATATAAATAATATGGTATATTTATAATAGGGAAGTGTGATTAAGTCATACTTAAAAAAATACTTCAAATAAAAGGAGAAATTACTTATGTCAATGCTTAACAAAAAAACAATCGAAGATATACAGGTTGCAGGTAAAAGAGTTCTAGTAAGATGCGACTTCAATGTACCACTAAAAGATGGTGTAATAACTGATGAAAACAGATTAAATGGTGCACTACCAACAATAAAATACCTTATAGACCACAATGCTAGAGTAATACTTTGCTCACACTTAGGTAAACCAAAGGGAGAAGCAAAACCAGAATTATCTTTAGCACCAGTAGCAAAAAGATTATCTGAAATGTTAGGACAGGAAGTAAAATTCGCTGCAGACGACTGTGTAGTAGGAGAAAATGCTAAAAAAGCAGCTGCAGAAATGAAAGACGGAGAAGTAATATTACTTCAGAATACAAGATACAGAAAAGAAGAAACTAAAAATGAAGAAAACTTCTCAAAAGAATTAGCATCACTTGCAGAAATATTCGTAAACGATGCTTTCGGTACTGCTCATAGAGCTCACTGCTCAACAGTAGGTGCTGGTGAATTCTTAGAAGAAAGAGCTTGCGGATACTTAATACAGAAAGAATTAAAATTCTTAGGTGAAGCTGTTGAAACTCCAGAAAGACCATTCGTTGCAATATTAGGTGGAGCAAAAGTTTCTGATAAATTAGGTGTTATAAACAACTTATTAGACAAAGTTGATACACTTATAATAGGTGGAGGAATGGGATATACATTCCTTAAAGCAATGGGACATGAAATAGGAAACTCACTTTGTGAAGAAGATAAAATAGATTACGTAAAAGAAATGATGGCTAAAGCTGAAGCTAAAGGTGTTAAATTATTATTACCAATAGACGTAACTTACGCTGCTAAATTTGGAGAAAATGAAACTCCAATGATATCTGAAGGAAGAGATATACCAGCTGACTGTGAAGGTCTTGATATAGGACCAAAAACTGCTGAATTATTCGCTAATGAAGTTAAAGCAGCTAAAACAGTTGTATGGAACGGACCAATGGGTGTATTCGAATTCAAAAACTTCGCAAAAGGTACTGAAGCAGTAGCAAAAGCTATGGCAGAAACAGAAGCCGTTACTATAATAGGTGGTGGAGACTCTGCAGCAGCTGTTAACCAGATGGGATTCGGAGATAAAATGACTCACATATCTACAGGTGGTGGAGCTTCTCTTGAATTCTTAGAAGGAAAAGAATTACCAGGTATAGCTTCTTTAGACGCAAAATAAGAAGAACATACTATAAAATAGATAAAATTTTGGAGGAATAAAAACATGAGAAAACCTATAATAGCAGGAAACTGGAAAATGAATAAAACTATAAAAGAAGCTTTAGAATTCGCTGAAGCAGTTAAAGGAAAAACTTGCCCAGATAAAGCTGAAGCAGTTATATGTGCACCTTTCACATTATTAAAAGACCTTAAAGAAGCAGTAGCAGGTACTGATATAAAAATAGGTGCTCAGAACATGCACTTTGAAGATAACGGAGCTTTCACTGGAGAAGTTGCACCAGCAATGCTTAAAGAAATAGGTATGGACTATGTTATAATAGGACATTCTGAAAGAAGACAGTACTTCAATGAAACTGATGAAACAGTAAACAAAAAAGTATTAAAAGCTTTAGAAGTTGGTATAGATCCAATAGTTTGCTGTGGTGAAACATTAGAAGAAAGAGAAGCTGACAAAACTAAAGATGTAGTTAAAGTTCAGGTTGAAGCAGCTCTTAAAGATGTAGCTAAAGAAGATTTAGCTAAAGTTGTAATAGCTTACGAACCAATATGGGCTATAGGAACTGGAAAAACTGCAACTTCAGAACAGGCAAACGACGTAATAGCTTACATAAGAGAAGTTGTTAAAGGATTATATGGAGAATTAGCAGAAGAAGTTAGAATACAGTATGGTGGTTCTGTTAAACCAGCAAATGTAGCTGAAATAATGGCTCAGAGCGATATAGACGGTGCATTAGTTGGTGGAGCAAGCTTAAAAGCTGAAGACTTCCTTGCATTACTTAACTTCTAATTACTACTATTAGATTAATTGCGATAAGTGATAGATTTAAGAGTATAGTTTTTAAGGAGATATAAATATGAAAAAACCAGTAGCATTAGTAATAATGGATGGATATGGATATTCTAAAGAACACGATGGAAATGCTATATATACAGCAAAAACTCCAAACTTAGATAAATTATCTACAGATTATCCATGTACTTTAATGAGAGCAAGTGGACTAGATGTAGGTCTTCCTGATGGCCAGATGGGTAACTCAGAAGTTGGTCATACAAACATAGGAGCAGGAAGAATAGTATACCAGCCACTTACAAGAATAACAAAATCAATACAGGACGGAGATTTCTTCACTAATGAAGTTCTTTGTCAGGCAATGGAAAATGCAAAAGAAAATGCACTACACATAATGGGATTATTATCTGATGGTGGAGTACATTCTCACATAGAACATTTAAAAGGTCTTTTAGACATGGCAGCTAAAAAAGGAGTAGAAAAAGTATATGTACATGCATTTACAGACGGTAGAGATACTGATCCAAGAAGTGCAATAGGATATGCTAAAGAAACTCTTGAAGCTATGAAAGAAGCTGGTGTCGGTGAATTTGCAACAGTATCAGGAAGATATTATGCAATGGATAGAGACAATAGATGGGAAAGAGTAGAACTTGCATACAATGCAATGGTTAAAGGTGAAGGAAATAAATCAGAATGTATATTAGATGCTATAAAAAAATCTTACGCAGATGATATAAACGACGAATTTATAGTACCTACAGTAATCGAAAAAGACGGTAAACCTGTAGCTACAATAAAAGAAAATGATTCTGTAATATTCTTCAACTTCAGACCAGATAGAGCAAGACAGATAACAAAAGCAATAGCTGTTAAAGACTTTGACGGATTCGCTAGAGAATTCTTCAATACATATTTCGTATGCTTAACTGAATACGATGCAGCTATAAACGACGATGTTAATGTAGCTTACAAACCTGAAACTCTTGTAAATACACTAGGTGAATACCTAGCTAAAAACGGAAAACTTCAGTTAAGAGCAGCAGAAACAGAAAAATATGCTCATGTTACATTCTTCTTCAACGGCGGTGTAGAAGAACCAAACGAAGGAGAAGACAGACTATTAATACCTTCTCCAAAAGTAGCAACTTACGATTTACAGCCAGAAATGTCTGCAAATGAACTTCTTGCAAATGTAGAAGAAAAATTAAACGAAGATAAATACGACTTCATAGTTGTAAACTTCGCAAACCCAGACATGGTTGGACACACAGGAAGCATGGAAGCAGCAGTAAAAGCTGTTGAAACTGTTGACAAATGTGTTGGAGAATTAGCTGATAAGATAATAGCAAAAGGTGGAAGCCTAATAATAACTGCTGACCACGGAAATGCTGAACTTATGACAGATCCTGAAACAGGAAAAACTGTAACAGCTCACTCAACAAATCCAGTTCCATTTATAGTGGCTGGAGAAGAATTTAAAGGAGCAAAACTTCTTGACGATGGAAGACTATCAGATATAGCTCCAACAGTACTTGACATGATGGGAATGGAACAGCCAAAAGAAATGACTGGTCACTCTCTAATAGTTAGATAGTATTTGAATTGAGATTTAGAAAATTTGAATTAGGATTTAGAAATTTTGAATTAAGATTTAGAAAATTAGATTTGAGTATTTAATTGAATGTTTGAGTATTGATTAATTAAAAGAAAAGATATTAATATCTTATCCGAGTGTAGATTACATAAAAAATATAATAAAATAAGAAAACTTTAAAATTTATCCATCAAATAAATTTTATCTATACAAGGACAAAGATTAATATAAACGGATAGAGTCATTGCAATTTGCAGTGGCTCTTTTTCTTTTGTTGAAAAATAGCAAAATATATGTTACACTAAAATGTAAGAATATATTCGATAAACAGGAGGGAACAGTATGGTTAATGTTTTAATGGCGTTACAGGTTATACTTGGTATAGCTTTAATAATAGTTATAATGCCACAGGAAAATAAAACTGCTATGCCTTCTCAGTATGGAGCAGAAGGAAATCAGACATACTTCAAACCAAAGGGAAAACAGGCATTTTTAAACAAAGTAACTAAAGTAGTGTCAGTTTTATTCTTTTTAAATGCACTAGCATTAATAATAGTTACAAAATAGTCTGCAACCGGCCATTGTTAGACTAGAGGATTTTAAAATTAAATTTAATTTTGAAGTTAGAGATACCGTTGATGTCACTAGATGTTGACGGTATTTTTATTTTAAAAATATTTAATATAAAATATATTAATATCTTGAAAATTATTATATAATATTGAGAAATAACAAAATAAACAATAAATAAAAAAATTCCCTAAAAATTTAATAAAACAAACAAAATAACACAGATTTAGCTTATAAAAACTAAATAAGGTGTATAATATAGTAAACATCAATAAAGATAGTAAATAATATAAATTAGAGAAAAAAAGAAGGAGGTATAACTATGATACCTGGATTAAAAGAACAATTAGTAGGTTTAATAAACGAACCTGGATACGTTCCACTAAAAATGGAAGAACTAGCAAAAATATTTGACATACACACATCAGAAAGACCAATGTTCTACAACTTCATAGAAGAACTAGAACAGGATGGATATGTAGTTAGAACTAAAAAGAATAAAATAATGTCTGCAGAACAGGCAGGACTTTTTGTTGGAAAGTTTGTCGCACACGAAAAAGGATTTGGATTTGTTGAATCAGATGAAGAATTTGTTCAGGACTTATTCATTCCAGCAGACTATGTAGAAACTGCAATGCATGGAGATAGGGTAGTTGCTGAGGTTATAAAGGAAGCGACTGATGAAAGAAGGGCAGAAGGTAAAATACTTAGAATAGTTAAGAGAGAAATAACTGAGGTTGTAGGTACTTTCCAGAAATGCGATGCAAGATTTGGGTTTGTTGTTCCAGATAGCAAAAGACTTACAAAAGACGTATACGTTCCAAAATCAGGATTTAACGGCGCAACTACTGGAGACAAAGTTGTCTGCAAGATAACTTTATATCCAAGAGCTGGCAAAAAGCCTGAAGGTGTTGTAACTGAGGTTATAGGGAAAAAGGGAGATAGATACGTTGAAATAGACTCTATTGTAAGGGCAAATAATTTACCTGATGATTTCCCTAAAAAAGTTCAGAGAGAGGCAGAACAGATAACTGCTCCAACAGAGGCTGATTTTGAGGGAAGACTTGATCTAAGAGATTGGAATATATTTACAATAGACGGCGACGATGCCAAGGATTTAGACGATGCTGTTTCTGTTGAAAAATTAAAAAATGGAAACTACAAACTTGGGGTACATATAGCAGATGTAAGCCATTATGTAACTGAGGGCAGCAAAATAGACAAAGAAGCACTAAAAAGAGCGACTTCTGTTTATCTAGTAGATAAGGTAATTCCAATGCTTCCAAAGGAATTATCTAATGGTGTCTGCAGTTTAAATCGGGGCGAGGATAAACTTGCACTTTCTGTAATAATGGAAATAGACAAACATGGTACTGTTGTGGACCACGATATTAGAGAAACTGTTATAGATTCAAAAGCGAGAATGACTTACACAGAAGTGTCTGACATTCTTGAAAAAAATGACGAAAAATTATGCAAAACATTTGCTCATCTAGTGAGTGATTTTAGAACTGCTGAGGAATTAGCTAGAATACTTATGGATAAAAGAGATAGAAGAGGAGCTATAGATTTCAACTTCCCAGAATCTAAGATAGTACTTGATTCTGAGGGAATTCCTGTTGATATAGAGCCTTATGAAAGAAGAATAGCCAACAGAATGATAGAAGAATTCATGCTTGTTACAAATGAAACTGTTGCAGAACATTTCTACTGGCTAACAATGCCATTTGTCTACAGAATTCACGAAAACCCATCTGATGAAAAAATGGCTACTTTAGGAAAATTCATATCTAGTTTTGGATACAAGGTAAATAATGGAAAAGATGAAGAAGTTCATCCAAAAGCATTACAGACTGTTCTTAAAAAGATAGCTGGAAAACCAGAGGAAAGCGCAATAAGTGCGATAATGCTTAGATCTTTAAGACAGGCGAGATATTCTCCAAATTGTGAAGGTCACTTTGGACTAGCAGCTAAATTCTACTGCCACTTCACTTCTCCAATAAGAAGATATCCTGACCTTCAGATACACAGAATTATAAAAGAAGTGATAAATGGAAGAATGGATAAAAAAGCAAAGGCTCACTTTGAAGCGGTTGTTTCTTATGCATCAGACCATTCATCTGAACAGGAAAGAGCAGCAGATGTTGCAGAAAGAGAAGTTGACGATTACTACAAAGCAGTATACATGGAAAAAAGAATTGGTCAGGAATATGACGGTACTGTTTCTGGAGTTACAAACTTCGGTATATTTGTAGAGCTACCTAGCAGCGTTGAAGGTCTTGTAAGACTTGCCGATATGGGAGATGACTACTACAATTACGACGAAGAAAACTTCTGTGTTCTTGGAGAAAGAACTAAGAAAATGTACAAAATCGGTGACTCTGTAAGAATAAAAGTAGTAAACGTAGATATAGATAGAAAAGAAATAGACTTCAAGATACTTAAAAAATATTAGAACTATATTTAATAGAAAATAAAAAATATATTAAATGAATCGAAAGTAG
>URRU01000066.1 GCA_900550335.1 uncultured Clostridium sp.
CCTATTTTTAATATTTTTTTTGTAATTTGTCGTTTTATTTCGTTTTTATAAAATTTTACGATGTATCTATAATATTATAGTTGTTTTCTATAGTTTAATTTTATTAATTTTTTATCTATTTTTAGTATATTATGCTTTATTTTATTAAATTCGATTATTTTTATATATCTTTACCAATTTAATATTTATGTTTTTAAACCTTAATTTACTAATTTAAAAGATTAATAAAATAAAAAAATCATCAACCTATTTTTTAGATTGATGATTTTTTATTTATTACATTCCGTTTTATTTACACTTTATTTTATACTATCTATTTATAGCATATTTTATAAGGTTGAATACTTTATCACTGACAGCGTTTACTCCACCTATTATAGTTGCTCTTTCTATCTTAGATTCTTCTGTATATTTTTCTATAACTCCTGGCAGAGAATCTCTCTTAACTAATAGTACTGGAGCTTCTTTTCTTCCTGCATAGTTTCCAGCTATTAGTGCATCTGGGAAGTCTTCTCCTGTTGCATATACACCAAGTTTTGAATCTGGATATGATTCTTTCGCTAGTTTTGCAGATGTTTCATATCTGTCTTCTCCACCTATTCTCTTAACAGCTTTTGCTCCATCGTATACATTTGAATCTTTTTTACTATTTTTATCTATAGTAAATCCAGATTTTATCTGTTTTTCAACTTCTTTTGATACAGCTTCATCTAGACCACCAATTTTTATATTTTCTATATCCCATTCAGCTAGTGCCTGTTTAGTGTATTTAGGTATAGAATCTTTTTTAGTTAATAGTATTGGTGCTTTATCTTTAACCGCTAGAGGTGTCATACATAATGCATCTGGGTAATTTTCCCCTGAAGCAAGTTCAGCAGCATTTGTGTTTCCTTTTTCTCTTATTTTTATAGCTATTTTTCTAGCTGTATCGTATCTGTCTACACCGTCGAATCTAAAGATTTCATATCCTTTTGCAACTAGTTCGTCTACAACTTTTTTAGATACTGCTTCGTATCCACCACTTACATAAATTTTCTTTGCTCCAAGTCTTTCTATTTCTTTAAGTGTTTTTTCTGGTAGTTTATTTTTGTATGTTAGTAGTGCTGATGCTTTTTCCTGAACTGCAAATGGATTTGCTGTTAGTACATCAGAGAATCTTTCTGCATTTGCAAGAACAACTTTATCTGTTCCATTTGGATATAGTTTTTCACTTGCTTCTATTGCAGTTTCTATTCTGTCGTCTCCTTCTATTCTGTCTGGTTCTTCTTTATCAGGTACTGTTGGCTTGTTAGGTACAACAGGTTTATCTGGATTTGGTGTTGGTGTAGGATCTGGTTTTGGTTCTGGGTCTGGTTTTGGTGTAACTGTTCCTCCACCAGGATTTTCTCCTTCCTCTACCAAGGCAATTATCATTATTGCATCACTTTCATTATCACTATCTATTACAGATATTTCTATAGCATATGCACCAGCATTATTTTTTATATCTTCTTTTGTAACATCTTCCATTATAGGATTTCCATTTTCATCAAATTTTATTTGACCATCTTCATCAAGTTCTAATTTATGATATTTATATTCTATTTTATCTGTAATATCTCCATCATCTTCATCAATTGCTTTTATATTTGCTTCTTTTAAGCAATTATCTATTCCATCTCCTACCTTTATTTCAAATAAGTCTTTATCTAATGTTATTCTAGGAGGATTGATTTCTCTTGTTAATGTAAATTTAACTGTTCCATCAAATCCTATTGTTGGTTTTCCTTCATTATAAACATCATAATTATATGTTATCTTTTCTATTCTAGGATTAAATATTATTTTCCCATCTTTAATTTTTCCACCCTCAAGGTTATGTACCCTTTTCTCATCAAAACCACTTATATTTTTTAATTCTTCAACTAAAAAATTCTGTTTTATTTTTAAACTATTTCCTGAACTAAGTAAATAGTTTATTTTTTCTTTGGATAAATCAAGCGCTGTAAGATTATTATTTTTTAATACTAATTCATTAACTTTTGTATTCTTTAGATCAAATTTTATCAATGCATTTTCTTGTGCATATAATTTATCTATGTTACTATTCAATACCTCTAATTTTTTCATATTTTCATTATTATGACATAGTAGATAGTCTAAATTCGTTAATCCATCTATATGCATACTTTCTAAATTCTTACTTCTTATTACTTCTAACCATGTTATATTTTCATTATCCTTAGATACAATTACCTCTTTTAAACTATCATTTAAACCTATTTGTACAATATCTAAATTAGTATTCTTAGTTAAATTTATTGATTCTATTCTAGGACACTTTGTTACTCTAAAATTTTTTAATGTTTTTATAAACTCTATACCTTTTATATTTTCTATATTTTTATTATCATTTATAACAATTTGCTCCATAAATGCCATATCTTTTGAACTTATCTTTCCATCTTGATCTCTATCATATTCTCTAATTATTTCTCTGAATGCATCATCTGGAAAGTTTATTTCATTAATTTCAGGTTCTACTACATTCCCCTTTAATATTTCTTTAGCTGTTATATTTTTACCCTCAGCATTTACTTTCGCAGGTAACCCTACAAATATGGTTGTTAAAACCAATGATACCACAGTTATCTGCGACATAATTTTTTTTAACATAAAGTCTCACCTCTTCTAATATTCTTCACATTTTTTTCAAACCCTATACATACAATGATAATTAAAAAAAAAAAAAAAAAGACTTTCTTTCAATTTCCTTAATTTTTTAAAGAAACATTTTTAAACTTTTTTAAAATATTAACATTTTAAATTCCATATAGTACATATTAAAAAACTCTTTTTATTTCTATCATTCCATTTAATACGAACTTTTTTCTTATATTTACAAATAATATTTTATTCTGTATCTCTTCTTAACTTAATGATTTCTTAATTTTTATCTCACTTTCTAATTATTAAATTTTTTTAACTTAATAAAATAAAAAATCATCTAAAATTCATTTTATTCTATATATAATTTTTATCAATATTCCTTTTATTAAAGGTATCTCATAATAAAAAATAATAAATATATTTCTAAATACAAAAAAGACTAGCCACTTTACAAACTAAAATATTCGTAAAAGAAACTAGTCTTTTTTATTTTATCTCTTAAATTTTTATTATCTCATTAGAATTTTTCTACTTCTGGGTAATCTTTACCTAAAGTATCAACTGTAACACATTTCATAACCTGTGGAGCTGTTGGTTTATCTCCCCAACCAGTCTTAGTAGTTGCTATCTCATCAACAACATCCATACCTTCTATAACTCTACCAAATGAAGCATACTGTCCATCTAGGTGTGGAGAGTTTTTATGCATTATGAAGAACTGAGATCCAGCTGAGTTAGGATCCATTGTTCTAGCCATTGAAAGCACTCCTCTTTCGTGTTTTAAGTTGTTAGTGAATCCATTTCCAGTGAATTCTCCTCTTATTGAGTATCCTGGGCCACCCATTCCTGTTCCGTCTGGGCATCCACCCTGAATCATGAATCCTTCTATTACTCTGTGGAATCCAACACCATTGTAGAATCCTTTGTTTATTAAGCTTATGAAGTTGTTTACTGTGTTTGGAGCTATGTGTGGGTAAAGTTCAGCTTTTATAACACCACCATTTTCCATTTCTATTGTTACTATTGGATTGTTCATTTCTATAGCCATTTAAATATCCTCACTTTCTTTATTCTCACTATATTATATCAAAATTTGCACTTGTATAATATACATTATTCGCACAAACTATTTAAATTCTCAATTGTCTAATAATATCATTCGTACAAACTATTTAAATTCTTTAGCTAATTCCTGACCTATTTCGTATCCTTCTGCAAATATTTTTCTACAGAAATCTCCATTTAGATTTAATGTAGCTCTAGGGTCAAATTTATACTTAGGTCTAGCTATTACAAAATTATCTTTTCCAAATTCTGCTGCCAATTCGTCTGATATTTCGTAGTCGTCTTTAGTAGATATTACTACAATTTTATCTGGATTTACTTCTAAAACAGGATCTATTATAAGTCCTCTGCTCATTCCACCATCTAGGCATTTTCCGTCATGCACACCATCTGCAACATCTTCTATAAATCCTTCTTTAAACCCTTTTTGTTTTGTAGGATTGAATGGAAGAAGTGAGCTGTATTTTACATATTCAAGGCATTTTTCCTTGCTTTCTTTAGAAGTTTCAACTACTTTTTCTTCTACACATTTATTGTTTACTTCTACATAGTTTACATATAGAGGTATATCTTTTCTGCTTCCCTCTTCAAGTGTGTACATAGCTTTTATTATTACATCGTTGTTTACTGTGTTATCCACTATTTCTATTCCTGAACCGCCCATATTTTCATCTAGGTTGTTCCATATATAAGCTAATTTTTCTATATTTCCTGTAGTTACAAAATACCCATTTATCGCACCTATTGAAGTACCTGCAACTGCTGCATATTCTTTTATTCCATTGTCATAAAGTGCTTTTATTACACCTGCTTCATAGGCACCTTTTGCGCCTCCACCTTCTATACATAGAGCTATTTTCATTTTTCCATCTCTCTTTCATATTTTTCATTTTACTATCAAATTAATTTGATAGTTATAGAATATTATACTCTATATTTCATAGAATTTCATAAAAGTTTTGTAAGTATTATAGAAATCTTCACTACATCCTAATTCTCTTATAGAGTGCATTGAAAGTATTGGTGCACCCACATCAACAGAAGGTATGTCTATATGTGTTGAAGATATTGGACCTATTGTACTTCCACCTCTTTGGTCAGATTTATTTACAAATTCCTGATATTCAACTCCACACTCTCTACAAATTTCTTTATATACAGATATTGAATATCCATCGCTTGTATACGCCTGTCCAGCGTGAACTTTTATTACAGGACCTTTTCCCATAACTGGTCTGTTTGTAGGATCTGCCATGCCGTTTACATTTGGATGTACAGCATGTGCTAAATCCGAAGATATTATAAATGAATTTTCTATTGCTTCAAAGAACTGCTGTCTGTCTTTTCCAAGAGAGATGCAAATTCTTTCTAATATGTTTAGGAGCATGTTTGAATCAGCTCCCTGTTTTGTAGCACTTCCTACTTCTTCATTGTCAAATCCAACTGCTATGCTTATACCTGATTTTGAATCTGAGTCTAATAGTGCTTCAATAGATGAATAGTACATTGAAAGGTTGTCTAATCTTCCAGTAGATATGAATTCTTCATTAGTTCCTGTGAAACATCCTTTTTCGTACTCGTATAAGAATATATCAAAATCTATTATTTCCTCTACTTCTACATTTAATTCAGATGCTAGAAGTTTTACCATGTAGTTGTCTTTTTCTAGCTGCTCGTTTATTAACCCAACAAGAGGAAGCATATCTGTCTGTTTGTTGTATTTATATCCGTCGTTTATGCTTCTATTCATGTGTATTGCAAGGTTTGGTATTATGCAAACTGGTTTGTTTATGTTTACAATTTTTTCTACTGGCTTAAATGGATTTTCTCCTCTTAAAAATACTCTCCCTGCCATAGCAAGTGGTCTATCAAGCCAAGTGCTTAGAATCATTCCACCATATCCTTCTGTATTTAGTTTTAGATATGCACCACAAGCTTCCATCTCAGCATTAGGCTTAATTCTAAATCCTGGAGAGTCTGTGTGCGAACCTATTATTCTAAACCCTTCTTTTTCAACTTCATCATAATTTACTTTAAATGCCACTAATGCCGAAGAATTTTTTGTTGTGTAGTATTTTTTTCCAACTTCTAGTTTCCAATTTTCTTTTGGATTTAATTTTTCAAATCCATTTTTTTCAAGCATTTCTGCAGATACTTCAACTGCATTAAACTGTGTTGGACTCTTGTATATGAAATCTAACATATTTTCTGCAAATTTTTTCATTTATCTCACATCCTAATTTCTATTTTTAATAAACTTCAATTTTAAAATTTCATTTATAAATAAATCATATTTTTATTATATTTTTTCCTAAACCTAAATTTTTTCCTAAACCTATTTTTATTCTTTCACTAGGTCTAGTGTAGTATATTCTTTGTTTATCTTCTTAATTCCCTGATTTTCAAAGGCTATTGTTACATCACTTCCAGCCATTGCGACTACTGTTCCAACACCGAATTTTGGATGGTATACCTTTGAGCCTAGTTTAATATCCTCAGGTTCTGCCATTTTATTTTCATTTTTATTTGTTGCATTCATTTTTTTAGCAACTTCTTCTCTGTTCATGCTATTCATGTATTTTTTAGTGTACTTGTCTAATATATTGTAGCTGCTCTTAGTGTATGTTAGCTCTCTTTTACCCATGTATAGTTTCTCTATACACTCGTCTGGCAACTCCTCTATAAATCTAGACTGTATAGCATGATTTGTCTTTCCGTAAAGAGTTCTTTTTTCAGTCATTGTAAGGTATAATTCTTCCCTAGCTCTTGTAATTCCAACATAACAAAGTCTTCTTTCTTCCTCTATGTCTGAATCCTTCATAGATTTTATTGCTCTAGATATTGGGAACAATCCTTCTTCCATTCCTGTTATAAATACAACTGGGAACTCTAGCCCTTTAGATGTATGCATTGTCATTAGAGATACTCTGTTTGGCTCTTCGTCCTCAGTTGTTTCTGATGTAAGTGCTACACTTGTAAGGAATGTCTCTAAAGATTTATCTTCAAGATTTTCATCATCGCTATTTTCGAATTCAAGTGCTATAGATATAAACTCGTTTAAGTTGTCTATTCTGTCCTGAGCCTCTTCATATTTACCATTCATGCTATTCTGATTTTTCTTCATTTCTTCTTCTAGCTCGTATATGTATCCTGTACTGTCTAGTACTTTTTCTATCAATTTGCTTACAGGATATACTTCTTTTATTGCTCTAAGAGTCCCTACTAAATCTACAAATCCATTTATCTGTTTTTTAGCTTTTGTAGATATTTCTGAGTTTGAGTCTATGTCTAAAAGTACAGAGTACATACTTTCCTGTTTTAGACTAGCTCTGTCCTCTATTTTTTCTATTGTTCTAAGTCCTATTCCCCTTCTTGGAACGTTGATTATTCTCTTTAGAGATATGTCGTCCTGAGGGTTTGCAATTATTCTAAGATATGCAATTAAGTCTTTTATTTCTTTTCTTTCATAGAATTTTGTTCCTCCATATATATTGTAAGGAACTCCGGCTCTGTTAAGTGCATCTTCTATAGGTCTAGCCTGTGCATTTGCTCTGTAAAGTACTGCACAATCGCTGTATTTTCTGCCTTCTCCATGTACTTTATCTATTATTGTCTCTGCTATAAATCTTCCTTCTTCTAGCTCATTTTCGGCAAGTTCTATTTTTATTTTTTCGCCTTCAGTTTTTTCACTCCAAAGTTTTTTTCTTTTTCTTTCTATATTATTTGAGATTACATGGTTTGCCGCATCAAGTATTACCTGAGTCGATCTGTAGTTCTGCTCTAATTTAACTACAAAAACATCATCGTAATCCTTTTCAAATTCAAGTATATTTCTGATGTCGGCACCTCTCCATCCGTATATACTCTGGTCATCGTCACCTACGACACATATATTTTTGTGCCCCATCGCTAATTGTTTTATAAATTCGTACTGAGCCATACTTGTATCCTGATATTCGTCGACCATTATGTATCTAAATCTGCTTCTGTAGTAGTCTAATACTTCTGGATTTTTCTTGAATAATTCTACAGTTTTTATTATTAAGTCGTCAAAGTCAAGTGCACTATTTCTTTTTAGTCTGTCCTGATATAAAGAATATATATCAGCTATTTTAGACATTCTTGGGTCTCCAGCGCAGTCATCTTTGTACTGTTTTGGAGATTTTAATTTATCTTTTGCACCTGATATATAACTGATTACTGTTTTAGGTTCAAATGCCTTGTCACTTATGTTTAATTCTTTTAAGCAGTCTTTTATCAGTGTTACCTGGTCAGCAGCATCGTAAATTACGAAACTTCTGTTGTATCCTATTTTGTTTATGTCTTTTCTAAGTATTCTTACACAGCAAGAGTGGAATGTACTAATCCACATATCTTTTGTGTCTGATTCTACAGTTTCTTCTACTCTTTCTCGCATTTCATTTGCCGCTTTGTTGGTAAATGTTATTGCAAGTATGTTTGCTGGCTGTACACCTTTATCTATTAGATGTGCAATTCTAGTTGTAAGCACTCTAGTTTTACCCGAACCAGCCCCTGCAAGTATAAGAACTGGCCCCTCAGTTCTTTCAACCGCCCGTCTTTGAGACGGATTTAATGTATCTAAATTCATGTTTGTGTTCTCCTTTTGTTCGATTATAATATATATTTTAAGCTATTCTACAACTTTTGACAACGTAGACAAAAAAAGCTGTTGTAGTTTTGTAATAGGCTTTCTAGGCATGTAATCACAATTATTTGCTCTCCAGTCCTCAACGCCCCATACTATTATGTAACACATTTCAATGTATAGGGCGTTTGTGGAATTGTCGACGCAAATTAATTCATGATTACATACCAAAACGCCATTACAAAAATTACAACAGCTATTTTTATTTATACTGTGCAAATTTTGTTTTTATTGTTTTTAAATTCGTTTCTTCTTTTGTTTCTCCATTTTTTAATTCGTTATTTTTTAATTCGTTGTAGATTTTTATTATCCAAGGTGTTTTTAATCCTGCATTTTTTATCATTTTTTCGTCCATAAACACCTCATCAGGATTTCCCGCTTTTATTATTTCTCCCTTATTCATAACATAAACATAATCACATATTTCGTATATCAAATCCATATCATGGCTAGAGATTACCACTTTTGTTCCATTTTTTTTCATATTTTTGATTATGTCCACAACTGCATCGGTACTTCTAGGGTCTAACCCCGATGTCGGCTCATCAAGTAGCACTGTTTCATTTTGCATAGCTATTACAGATGCAATCGCAACCCTTTTTTTCTGACCATAGCTTAAAAATTGAACAGGCTTATCTATAAATTCGCTTCCATTTACAGCCTCTAGTGCTTTTTCTACTCTCTTTTTTATATCCTCTTCATTCATTCCGATATTTCTCATTGTAAATGCTATATCGTCGTAAACTTTAGAGTAAAATATTTGTTTCTCTGGATCTTGAAATACTATTCCAACCTTTTTTCTTAAATTATACAAATCTTTCTTTCCGTACTTTATTTTTTCATCGTTATATCTTATTTCTCCAGAATTTGGCTTTAATATTCCAGTCATATTCATAAATAAAGTGGATTTTCCACATCCATTTTCACCTATTACTCCAATTATATCCCCTTTAGAAAAGTCCATATTTATATCTTTTAGAGCATATTTATCTTTTTCATATTTGAATGATAGATTTTCTATTTTATACATA
>URRU01000067.1 GCA_900550335.1 uncultured Clostridium sp.
TTATAATATATATCGTTTTAATGAGGTAAATTATAAATAATATTAATCTAATTCTATTTAATATTTCGCGATATTCCTTTTTTTATAAAAACTTAATTATATTCGATTTTAATGTATATATGTTGTTTGTTAATATATCTGAAAGTTAACATTTAAATAGTTTAATAATTTTACAAAAGTATCTTAAGTTATGATATAATGGAAAATAAATATACAATTTAAAAGAAAAATGATAGAAAAGTTAAATAGGAGTGTGGTAAATTTTGGAATCGCTCGAAAGTTGGATTCAGATTATCGGGTTAGTCATCCTTATTATGGGATCGGCGTTTTTCTCGGCATCAGAGACTTCTCTAATGTCATTAAGTAAAATAAGAATGAGATATATGCAGGACGAGGGAGTAAAGAATGCTGATTTAGTGGCATCTTTAATAGAAAGTCCTAATAAATTATTAAATTCTATATTAGTAGGAAACAACGTTGTTAATATAGCAGCTACATCTATATCAACTGCATTATTAACAGCTAAATTTGGAGCAAATGGTGTTGCAGCAGCTACTGCGATTATGACTATTATAATCCTTATATTTGGGGAAATAACACCTAAATCAATAGCGGCAAACAACTCAGAAAAGGTTGCTCTACTGGTTT
The DNA here is from genome assembly GCA_900550335.1 of uncultured Clostridium sp. Lineage (GTDB taxonomy): Bacteria > Bacillota > Clostridia > Peptostreptococcales > Peptostreptococcaceae > Peptacetobacter. Next base: position 649 of record URRU01000067.1, read on the forward strand.
CAAAGCCAATAAAAATGATAATAACAATACTATCACCAGTAGTATGGATATTTAATATATTTACTAAATTTATGTTTAGAATAATTGGTGTAAAAGCAGATGAAAAGAATGCGTTCATAACAGAAGAAGAACTAAAAACTATGGTAAATGTCAGCCATGAGGAAGGAGTTCTTGAGGTTGAAGAGAGAGAAATAATCAACAACGTATTCGAATTTGGTGATATGCAGGCTAAAGATGCTATGGTCCAGAGAATGGACATGGTAACAGTTGAAGTCGATGATACTTATGAAGAAATAATCGAAGTATTCAGAGAAGAAAAATTAAGTAGACTTCCTGTATATGAAGATTCTGTCGATGATATAATCGGTATAATAAACATAAAAGATATGATATTCCTAAGTGATGAAGAAAAAGAATACTTCTCTGTAAAAAATTATATGAGAGATCCGTTCTTCACTTACGAATTTAAAAAGATAACTCAGCTTCTTGAAGATATGAAGAAAGCTAAGACTCAGATAGCTATAGTCCTTGATGAGTATGGTGGAACTTCTGGACTTTTAACTGTTGAGGACTTAGTTGAAGTAATCGTAGGGGATATAGAAGACGAATACGATGAAGATGAGGACGATATAGTAGTTATCAAAGAGGATGAGTATATAGTAGACGGAAGTACTAGAATATCAGAAGTTAATGAACTTATCGGTACTGCAATAGAAACAGAAGAATTTGATTCTATAGGTGGGTATCTGATAGGCTATCTTGATAGACTTCCTGAAGAAAAGGAAGTTATTGAGATTGGAAACATTAAATTCTGCATAGAAAAAGTAGAGAAAAATAGAATAGTTAAGATACATATGTATACGTAAATTATTTAGGGTTGCTACAAGTTTTGTAGCAACCCTTTTAAATTAGAAAATTATAATTCTTCTATTATTTCCCCAGTATCTAAGTTGTGGAAGTTTATATCTATGTTTAATTCATGGTCGTTATCTTCGTCAGGAGTTATTTCAACTATTGCAACAGATCTACTACCATCCTTAGGAATAGAAGTACTTCCTGGATTTATTATTATAAGATTTTCGTCAAAAGAAAGCTCTTTAACATGAGTATGACCTAATATTAAAAAGTCTGCACCCATATTTTTAGCATTTGCTATTATTTCTTCTTTTGAGCCAACATATCCATGATTAACAACAAATCTAAATTCATCTAACTGAACTAGTGCATAAGGTCCCTGAATTGGATGATTTAGAACCATCTGGTCTACATCTGCTTCACAGTTACCTTTTGCAAATATTATAGAATCCATATTGTTTAATGATTCTGTAAGTGCTTTAGGATTATATCCTTCTGGTAAATCATTTCTAGGTCCATGATAAAGTATATCTCCCGCATGAAGATATAAATCACATTCTCCTAGTGCCTCCATTGCCTTATCAAAATAAAGCGAACTACCATGAGTGTCGCTAAGTATTCCTATTTTCATTTGAATTTCCTCCATTAAAATAATATTTTGCTATGTAATTGAGATTTTATAAGAATTTTGTTGAAACTCTATCCCAAAATTCATAATCAGAAAGTCTTAATAGTTTTAGCTTAACATCTGATGTACAGATATTTATATCTGTAATTTTTTTAAATCTAAGCTCAACACCGTCTATTATTATAAGTATTGAGTCTTCAAAGCGATACTCAGGTATAATACTTATCTCAGTATCTTTTGAGAATATTATACTAGATGTAAAGCTTCTGTAGGCATTTGTATTTATAGGTGAAAGAGGAGTAAGCTGTATAGCATCTATATTGCAGTCTATAATACTTCCACCTGCTGAATATGTATATGCAGTAGATCCTGTCTGAGAACATATAATCATACCGTCTCCACTAAAGTTTTCTACTTTTTTACCGTTTACAAGTAGTTTTAAATGAACAGTTCTAGATTTATCACCTTTAATAGTTACATCATTAAGAGCAAAGAAGTTTACACAACTTTTGTTTGTACAAATCATTGCCCGCAGCAACGGAACTTCTTGAATCATGTAATTTTCATTTAAATAGCTTTCTATAAACTCATCTATTTTATCGGGCACTATTTCTGGGAAAAATCCTAGATGCCCAGTATTGATACCGACAATAGGAACTTCAGGGTAGTCGAAATCTCTAACAGTTTTTAAAAAAGAGCCATCTCCCCCAACACATACTATAAGCTCTGTATCATCAGAAAATTCTTCTGAAACATCAAAGCCAGCCTCTTTAAATTTTTCTTTAAGTAATTTTTTAGCTTCTACCGATTTTGGTAGATCATTAGAATTAATAGTTATTAGCCTTTTTTTCATAAGTTCACCTCTTTATAATATGTATTATAGCATAATTTTTAACAAGTATATACATTTCAAGTTTTATATGATTTCATTATATGTTGATTACGTGATATAATTAAATAATAGTTATAAATTATAAAAGACGACTATTTATTATATGAGGTGATTATTTGCTAAAAATAGAAGGAATTTCAAAAGCGTTTGAAAATTTTTCTCTGAATGATATAAATATAAGACTAGAAGCAGGGAAAATAATGGGAATAATTGGAGATAATGGCTCAGGAAAAACAAGTATTATAAACTTGATAATGGGACTTTATAAGCCTAGTTCAGGAAGAATAGAATTATATGGTAAAAATATAGAAGACGACCCTGTTAGATATAAGAATGATATAGGTTTTGTTTTTGACAATCTTAATTTTTATCCTAATTTAAAGCTAAAAGACTATAAGAGAATAGTATCTATGTTTTACAAAAGATTTGATGAAAAAACATTTGATAAATACTTTAAAGAGTTTAATTTAGATTTAGAAGAAAAGATAAAAAATTTATCAAAAGGTCAGTGTGAAAAATTGATGATAAGTACGGCACTTAGTCATCATGCAAAGCTTCTTATACTAGATGAGCCTATACATGGACTGGAAAAATCTGTAAGAAAAGAATTGATAAGGATATTTAAGGAATACATAAAAGAAGAAAATGGAAGTGTAATAATATCAACACACAATGTTTCTGAATTAGAGGAAATTTATGACCAAATAGTATATTTAGATAGAGGAAAGGTTCTATTTGATTTAAAGAAAAGAGATATAATAAGAGATTTTAGAGTAATTAGATCCGATTCTGAGACATTATCTTTGATGAAGGATAATATAATAGGAATAGATCACTACAAAAGATACAGTGAGGCACTTGTAAATATAGGAGAAAGTGATGATATAAGAAATCTTCTTAGAAGTGCAGATTGTCACAAAATAAAAAATCCAGATATAGAGGATTTAATACATTATTATCAAGAAGGTGGTGGTCTTAATGTTTAATCTGATTAAGAAGGATTTTATTGTTTGCATAAAATCAGAAAGATTTAATATAATAAAGTATGTATTAATATTTATCTTAATGTATCTGTTCTGCAATGATATATCATATTATGCAACACCTGTAATTTTAACATATCTTATTATAATTGGCGTATTTTCTTCTGACTATGAAAATAACTCATTTAGATTTATAAGAAGTATTCCTATAGATTTAGAGGATGCTGTTTATGCTAGATATATTATAGGTGCTTTTACATCAATAGCGGTAACTATTTTAACTCTATTTTTACACGATTTATTGTCTATATGCATGTTTAGAAGAACTGTTTTTAATGATTTTATATTTGCTATGGATATAAACTTAATGATACTATCTATAGCTATGCCTATATTCTTTAGATATGGATATGAAAAAACAAAGATAGTTGTAAGTGTTTTAGCAATAGCAATATTTACAATATTTGGCTCTTTTTTAAATGCATTATCAGAAAAAGTTTATAGATTAAATAATCCAGGAGCTTTGGTTAGTATAAACACATCTAGATATGAGACAATACACGCATTTAACCAAATTTTTAGGGGAATTGTATCAGGTGTAAATGTAGAAAATATAAATATGGTATCTGTCGGTGTAGCGTGTATACTTATATTTATAATGTCTATGTTAATATCTATAAAAGTTATGAAGAAAAATAAATATCTTAAATAAAAAGTATAAAGGTTGAAGTAGGTTGATAATATGAATAAATTTATAAAAGTATCATCTATTATAATGATGTGCTGTTTAATATCGGGATTTTTAGTAAGGTTTACGTATGGAGATATGATAGATAAAAAAGACTATGAATCTAGAAATGTAAATGAAGTAATTGTAGAGTTTGAGTCTAGAAAAACTGTAGAAGAGGGAACAAAAATAAGGTTTAAAGTCTATAATAACAGTAAATTTACATACCTTTTAACTAAAGCAAAGATAAAATTTGAAAACAATATTCCAGAAGAAAATGGAGAATATAAGAATAGTTCAAGACTTTATTTAGGTATGGATATTGGAAATAAGCTAAATGCAGACATAATGTTCAACGGAATAGAGCCAAATTCAGACGGATATGTTGAATTTATTGTTCCAAAAGGATTAATACTAGATAAAAAATATTTTGCACTAGATTCTACAAAAATGGAATATGAAGGTAATTTTGCCGAAGAAGTGCCTGTTTTCACATTTTTAAAAATACCAGTTGAGCAAAACAAAGGTGTTTGGAGTGTAGGTGCAGTTAGTTAAATTAAAATTGTATAATAAATTAATTTATGAGGAGTGTTTAGTTATGTCAATCGAAAAAGTAAGAAAATATATGGAACAGTTTGGAAGAGAAAATGATGTTATGGAATTTGATGAGTCTAGTGCAACAGTAGAATTAGCAGCAGAAACAGTTGGGATAATACCTGCAAGAGTTGCTAAAACTCTATCTTTTAGAGGAAAAGAAGAGGGAGAAGCTATAATAGTTGTTGCAGCTGGGGACACAAAAATAGATAATAAAAAATTTAGACATGAATTTTCTTGTAAAGCTAGAATGCTTTCAGCAGATGAGGCTGTTGAATTTACAGGACACATGGTAGGTGGAGTTTGTCCATTTGCACTAGAGAATGAAAATGTAAAAGTATACCTTGATGAATCTTTAAAAAGATTTGATACTGTATTTCCAGCAGCAGGAAGTGGAAATTCTGCTATAGAGTTGACCAATGACGAACTAGAAAAATATTCTTCAAACTTTGTAAAATGGATTGATATATGCAAAAGTTGGAATGAAGAAAATTAATTATACAAAGTTGTAAAATTGGAAAGGATAGGTATAAATTTGTTTAAGAAAGAACTACAAAAGTACAATCTAATGTCTTACACAGCAGAAGAAGATGGCGTATTAAAGGAAATTTTACTAGATAAGCTAGGATTCTCTGTTAGATCTATTTCAAAAATGAAGAGAGAAAGAACAGTAAACGTAAATGGAGAGTATAGAAAGCCGACATTAGAAGTTAAAAAAGGTGATTTAATAGAAGTTGAGATAAATGAAGATATGGCAAACTTCGAGCCACAAAATCTTGATATGAAAATATTATACGATGATTTTGATATTATAATGGTGGATAAGCCACCGTATATGGTTGTACACCCTACAAAGAGCCACTTTGATGGAACAGTTGCGAATGGTGTTACAGATTTTATAATTAAAAAGGGTGAGAAGGTAAAAGTTAGATTTGTAAATAGACTTGATATGAATACATCAGGTTTAGTTATAGTAGCTAAAAATGCATATGCTCACCATGTACTGTCTACAGATATGAGTGAAAATTTAGTTGAGAAAAAGTACATAGCAGCTGTAAAGGGAGTTATGAAAGAAGATGAGGGTACAATAGATGCACCTATATATAGATCTACAGACGACTCTATAAAAAGAGTAGTTGATGAAAGAGGACAAAGGTCAATTACTCATTACAAAGTAGTTGAAAGATTAAATGATGCAACTGTTGTAGAGTTGAAGCTTGAAACAGGAAGAACTCATCAGATAAGGGTACACCTAGCTCATTTAGGCTATGGTATTATTGGAGATGAGTTATACGGATATGTTGATGAAAGCCTTATAAAAAGACAGGCACTTCATGCATATAGTTTGAAATTTAAACAACCTAGAACTAGAGAAGATTTAGAGTTTGAGGCTGAGATTCCAGAAGATATGAAAGAACTTATAAAAAAACTAAAGATGGAGGAATAATACATTGATTATACATAAATTTATTGTACATGTGCTAGATAAAAACAGTGATGTACCGATTCTTAATGATTTTGAGGGAAAGGTCAATCAGGAAGTAGAAGGATTTTTCCAGAAAATGATAAAAAGAGTAACAAGAGACGATGATTTAAGAAAAGCTGTTTTTAAAAACTATACTGAAAATACAATCAGAAAATGTTGTGAACAGATTATATACGATGAGAGTACATTTGTAGAAAATTCAAAGGAAATAGCTGCATATTTATTTGATGTGATGAAGGTAAATAGTGATTTAGAATCTTGTGATTTAGCTGTATGCCTTTATACAGTAAAGGAAGAAAAAAACGTAGCTATAATAAAAATAGACTATAAAAAACTTTATACTCATTCAATAGAGTTTGTGGATGAAAAATTCAATATACAGATAGTATCTAATGAGGTTGGAATACAGGAAACTCAGAGAATAAAGCAGGCAGCACTTATCGGAGTTAATAGTATGAATGATGAGTATCAGTTCAGAGCTTTAGATAAGGATTCAGAAAAGAGCGGAATACCGTCTAAGTTTATAGGAGAGTTTATAAATGGAGAAAAAATAGACGACGATAAACACAAGACAAAAGTATTTAAAATATCTGCAGATAACTGGATAACAAATGCACTTGCAAATGATATAAAACAGGCTGAGGATGCTAGAAGTATTTTAAATTATACCCTAAAAGAACAGCAGCAGGTGGACGTGGCTGAATTTGCTGAGAGAGCTATAAAGGATGAGGATTTAAAAGAAGGATTCAAGGAATTAATGGAAGAAAAAGGAATAGATGAATCTTTCTCTGTAGATAAAAAATGGGTTGAGAAAAAACTTAAAAAGAGAAATATAAAAACTGACAATGGATTTGAAATAAAGGGTAATCTTACTGATTTTGAAGATCCAATGAAATACAGTATAAGAAAAAATGAAGACGGAACAGTAGATATAGTTATAAAAAATGTTAATTTCTTTGAAGAAAAATAAATAAAAAAGAGATGCAAAAAATTTGCATCTCTTTTTTTATTTGATTACTGATTATCTTCTATGTATCTGCATATATCTCCTATTGATTTGAAGTTTTCTGCTTCTTCATCAGGTATTTCTATGTCGTATTCATCTTCAAGAGCCATTATTATTTCAACTGCATCTAATGAATCTGCTTCAAGATCGTCTATAAGAGATGAGTCCATTGTTATGTCTTCTAAATCATCAAGTCCTAACTGTTCTGCTATTATTTCCTTTATTCTTTCAAACATGGTTTTCCTCCTAATAATTTGTTAGTCTTATTTTAATTGTAGTTTAATATATTACGGTACAAATTTCAATACATATTTGATATAATAGATAATATAAATCTGTGCAAATGTGTATCAATTAAAAAATTAACTATTAAATATAATTTATATAGCATTTTTGTCTTATTTATGCTTTAATATATAGATATAAAAAACATTATCATATTTATTTATGAAAGAATATTAACAAGCATTCGTATTTGATTGTTGATGTTAATTAGGGGTGTATTATATTAGAAATAAAATTTAATAAACTAAAGGAGGAATTTAAATATGAAAAATACAGTTACAATTAAGGATGTAGCAAAGAAGGCCGGCGTTTCTATATCTACAGTGTCTAGAGTAATAAACAATTCTAAACCTGTAACAGATGAGATAAAGAAAAAGGTTCTTGATGTAATAGAGGAAACAGGGTATGTACCAAACCCACTAGCAAGAAGTTTAGTCACTAAAAAAAGTCAGTTAATAGGTGTTGTTGTACCAGAAGTATCAGATTCATTTGTAAATGAAATTCTTAATGGTATAGAAGAAATAGCTAGAATGTATAACTACGACATTCTTCTTTCAAATACTTACTCAGATAAAAATGAAGAAATGAGAAGTATAAACCTTTTAAGAGCTAAACAGATTGAAGGTATGGTAATGATAAGTTGGGATTTAGCAAAAGAGCATATAGAATATATAGAAAACTGTGGAATTCCAACAACATATATAAGTAAAACAGCTAGAGATTATGATGTACCTACAGTAAGTGTAAACAATCAGAAAGCAACTTATGATATGACAAAACACTTAATATTACAGGGACATAAAAAAATAGCTTTTGTTATGACTAGTGCAGGGGATACAAGATTAGAAAAAGAAAGACTAGATGGATACAAAGATGCATTATCAGAAAATGGTATAGAATTCAATGAAGAATTAGTTAGATACGGTGGTGTAGACTACAATAGTGGATATGAGTCTACTAAGGATATACTAGAAAAAGGAATAGTTCCAGATGCTATATTCGTTACAGGAGATGAGGCTGCAGTTGGAGCTATGAATGCTGCTTTTGATAAAGGATATGATGTTCCAAATGATATATCTGTGGCAGGATTTAATGATGTTAAAATAGCAAAAATGTATAGACCTAAACTTACAACAGTTCATCAGCCATTATACGATATGGGAGCCGTTGCAATAAGAATGGTTATAAAGATGATAAATGGAGAAGAAATTGAGGAAAAGAAAGTAGAGCTTCCTCATAGAATAGAAGAAAGAG
>URRU01000068.1 GCA_900550335.1 uncultured Clostridium sp.
AATAAATAATAAGTATACAAATTTTCAGCAAAATATTCTTAAAAACATACTCTAAAAAAACAAAGAATATAATTTATTTTAATGAGAAATAATACTTAATTCATGAAGGGAGGTCAAATTCAGATGAAAAATGACATATTCTACACCTTGATAGAAACCGTCGTCGCAAATAAGTTAAAAGATATGAAAAAATATCCCGGACGAGCTGCCAGGAACCTAATAGACTTAGGACTTTTATTCTCCAATGGAAATTTTCAAAATGCTTTTTTCTCATCCGCACAGACCATACTTCAAAATGAGGACAGCCCTTATTATAAATTAATCGACAATGTCGTAAACAATGTCGATAATCAACGACTACTTACATTTGGAATGAATCTGGGCTACAATTCATTTAAATACGGTTCAAAAGTAATTAGAAAAAATGAGAAAAAATTAAATTGTTTTATTCCCTGGGAAATTACCCTACATATAGATGATTTTTCTTTTAAAAATAATAACCAACGTTACGACAAACTTATATCTGATGGAGAAAAATTAGGAATATATAGTTGGGTAATTTTTTTGGATAAACCTTTTTCAGATTTTTTGGAATTGGCAAAAAAACACCCTGACAGTGTCTTTTTCATAATCTTAGAAAACTTAGATGAAAATAAACAGACAATACAAAATGAAATAGATGAAAAATTTTGGGATTGCGTTGAAGAACTTGAAAATATTATGCTCATAATAGAACTAGATAAGAAAAATCGCCATGTTTACAAAAAAATCAAACGTAGAAAGCTTTTGTATAGTGTCTATTACTATTATTCTCAAAAGAATATAGATTTAATATTGGACGGAAGTATTCTTCGTTTTGCCGAGCAATTCGACCCATTTTTTACTATTTTCATATCCGAGCCGTATTGTAACGATAATCTTCGCAAGATGGTTTATAAAGTTTCCGAGCAAACTAGAAGTGAACAGCGCTATAGCACTATAGCCTGGGAATTATTCTATAATAATGCATATATAGATAAAATTATCTCAAGTAAAAGTCAACTCATCTCCTTTGATCATAGTGGAAATCTATGTAGCGTTGATGGAAACGTAAATAATTTAGATTTTAATTCTTCAAAAGAGAATAATATTTTCTACTCTGACCTCAATTCAATTTTGAAGTCAAATTTTAAATATTAAATTTATCTAGATATTAAATTTATCTAGAATTTAAAACTCTCTTTAGAATATGGTGTTAATCTCATTAAAAGCCAAACTTTTTATAATCAAGATTGTTTTATACTTATTATCCCTTAAATTTTAAGGTGGTTAGTTTTTATGTAATACCGAAAAAAGAGGCTGTTGCAATTAATGCAATAGCCTTTTTAAGTGAGTAATCACTTAAATACCGATTGTAAAAACTTGCAACAGCAATCATTTATCTATAAAAAAATAAAATTATCTATTAAACCTCTAATTCTTGTTGCATAATTACAATTGCAGTTTTTATGAGTTTCATTATTTTTTCTAAAAATTCATCGGCCTTCATACACTCTTTGCTCAAAAGCCATCTTTCAATTGCACACAAAATAGCATCTGTAAGGAAATCTACCGTAAATTCATCGACCTCTGCCTCATCTAAAGACACAAATTCCTCTAGCAAAAATAAAATCCTATTTTTCACTAAAGGTTGGATATACTCACAAAAATGGTCTGAAAAAGAGTTTTGTCCTTTTATCAGCAATGCCTTTTGATAAAATTCTCTATTATTATAAAAATACTCACAAATATTTTCTATTGATTCCATTCTTTCTTCGTAAGTTTCCTTAGAACTCCGCTCAGATGCTACTTTAATAAACTCAGTATCAAAAATCCAGTTTACTAAGTCGTATTTATCCTTGAAGTGATAATAGAAGCTTTTTCTATTCATATCACATCCATCGCAAATTTGAGCCACAGTTATCTTGTCAAATGGTACAGTTTTCATAATCTCTTTTAACGATTCTGCCAAAGCTTTTTTAGTTATATTAGAATCAGCCATAAAAACCCTCCCTTAAATAGTTAAATCGACACACTATTAAATTAATTTGTCATATCGTACTCTACCTATAATACTACTATATCATATTATTCAATATAAAAATTGTTTTAACGTATTATATTTTTTTTCTCAACTTTTACTAATATGTGTGTAGTTTTCTTCATATTTATTGCAAGCTATTTTTCTTAGTGTTAAAATCAATGCAAATATAATTGCAATTAATTATAATAAATATACTTTTTCATTTTTTTAATTGAGTTATATTTTGTAATAATCTTATCTTTTAAAATAAAGATTTTCTATTTTTTAATAATTTTATGTTTTTTTGATAAACATATTATCTATTTTCAAAGGAGATGCATTTATGATGATGTATAAAACACACAAATTTGACCACAAAGTCGATGAAGATGTTATTTTCGCTTCTAGAGATTCGGAATTTATTTTGCCTAAATATAAAATTCCAAAAGAACAGTCTGACTCTAAGGCTATTTTAGAAATAGTAAAAGATGAGCTATTTTTAGATGGAAATGCTAGACAAAATCTGGCTACATTCACTCAGACTTACGAAGATGAGTACATCAAAGAAATAATGGAAATTGGAATGAATAAAAATATGATAGATAAGGACGAATATCCTCAAACCGCAGAAATCGAAAGCCGTATAGTTTCTATGCTTGCAGATTTATGGAATTCTCCAAATGAACTGACTTCTGTCGGTACATCTACTGTAGGTTCTTCTGAGGCTTGTATGCTTGGAGGACTTGCTATGTATCATCGTTGGAGAATGAAAAGACTTGCTGAGGACAAAGATGTAAGCAAGCCAAACTTGGTTACAGGACCTGTTCAGGTTGTCTGGGAAAAATTTGCAAGATATTGGGATATAGAGCTTAGAGAGATTCCAATGGAAGAAGGAAGATATTATATGGATCCTGATTCTATGCTTGAATATATAGATGAAAATACAATAGGTGTAGTTACAACTCTTGGACTTACATTTACAGGAGAGTATGAACCTATCGAAAAACTTTCTCATGCACTTGATAAACTTGAAGAAAAAACTGGTTTAGATATAGATATGCACATAGATGCAGCATCTGGTGGATTTTTAGCACCATTCTGTGCACCTAAGATAAAATGGGACTTTAGACTTCCTAGAGTTAAATCAATAAGTGCTTCAGGACACAAATTTGGACTTGCTCCTCTAGGTTGTGGATTTGTTGTTTGGCGTGATGAAAAAGATTTACCTGATGATTTAATTTTCCACGTAAACTATTTAGGTGGAGATATGTCTGTGTTCCAGCTTAACTTCTCAAGACCTGCTGGACCAATTATCGCTCAATACTATCAGCTCCTTAGACTTGGATTTGATGGCTATAAAAAAGTACACATGAACTGCTACAAAACTGCCCAGTATTTAGCTAAAGAGATTGAAAAACTTGGCGTATTTGAGATAATTTTTGACGGAAATCCTAATAAAGGTATCCCTGCAGTTACATGGAGATTAAAGGAAGATGCTGATGTTTCGTTTAATTTATACGATTTTGCGGATAAATTGAGAAGTAGAGGTTGGCTAGTTCCAGCGTATTCACTTCCAAGATATGCCGAAAATATTGTTGTTCAGAGGGTTCTTGTTAGACAGGGATTTGGACTTGATATGGCTTCACTTCTTATGGATGATATTAAGAGAACGTTGAAGTATTTTGAAACTCACAGGGTCGTTTCTCATTTGAATGAGGAAGATGTTGCGAGCTTGAATCATACTGGAAGATAGATATACAGAAAAAGACAAGAAAATAACCGCTCTTGGCTCCAGGCTTCAGCGCCCAATGTTTATGTAACACATTTATATGTATTGGGCGCTTGCAGTATTGTCGCGATTGAGCGGTTATTTTTCTTTTATAGTTTTAATAAGCTTTTACTAATGATACAAAATACTCATTTAGAAGCTTCCATGTTCTTTCATCTTCCTCAATTAATTTTGATTTTTCCTTTATGTTAATCAATTCATTTTCAATATAATTATTTAAAACTTGTACTCTTGGAGCTAAGCCTATTTCTGGTAATTCTTGCTTCATTTTTAATAGTTTATCCACTTCTGATTTTATTGAATTCTCCAACTCAGCTTCCATTAATTCAGAAAATAACATCGGTGGTGGACATTCTTTATCTAAAATCCATTTCGCTGCAAGTATTGGTCTGAGTACGTAAAAATACTTTTTAACCCTCACTTGCTCTCCTTTTAAATACTCCCTATAATTACTTTCCGCCATATGGTAATAATGTAATAATCCTTTTTTCTTAGAAAAATATTTTGGTAATAATTCCTTTATCTTTTCAAATTCTGATGATGTACGATATACAATAGGAGATGCACACCATTCAAAAACAGTTGGATTAGATTTGTAAAGTAGCCTCAATGCCTTTTTTATATCCCAACCATTTATGTCAAGTACATCATCCAACTGCCATTCTATAACATCACGCACTTCGTCCAATCTCAAGTAATCCTCTTCATCTCGTGCATATATAAATCGTACATCGTAGTCGCTATCTGGAGATTCAAAGCCCCAAGCTCTACTTCCAGACTCAACTGCCATAATAATTTTTACATTTTCTTTTTCTTCAATTTCTTTTAGCTTATTTTCTATAGTTGTTTTCAATATAATCACCTCATTAATTTATACTACATTAACTTCTTAATACAAAATATATTTTTTAGTTATAATTTTTTTAAATACTTTACAGGCACACTTTCAACTAACCATACATTATTTTCTGATTTAAAAAATTCTATTCCGTCTTCTATCATCTTTTTACAATCTATCTCATATATCACAGGTTTTCCATGTCTTTTCCCCACTTTTTCAGCTATTTCTATGTCATTTGATAAATGAACATACAATCTATTTTTTCTAATAAGTCCCTGTCTTTCAATAGATTCTACATATTTTTCACCAGTTCCATGATATAGAATATCTGGTGGATTTAATTTTTTTAGTTCCACATCAACAGGAATTGAATGTCCTTGATTTGCACGTATCATCGTTTTATCTTCATTAAATGAGTATCTATTTTTATTGTCCTCATTCACAATTTTTTCTAGAATTTGTATATCTATAAGATATTTTTTATTTACTCCAACGATTAATTCTTCAACATTTGCCCATCCATGTTCATCTAATGTTATTCCTATTGTTTCTGGTTTATGACGTAATATTAGACTTATAAATCTGCTTATTTTTATCAAATTTCCCATAGCTATACCTCTTTTCATTTAAAACTATTATTTTTTATAGCTTATCATTTTTGCATAATAAGTTCTATACTTTTCATTGTATAAATTATCATTTGTTTGTCCTTACTATATATAGGGGGTGTTTAATTATGAAAAAAGAAGTTAGTATAGATTATTTATGCAATGAAAGAGAAGGTCAATATTTAGATAGGAAAAGTGCAAGAATCAAGCCCACTGAAGTAGCAAGGCACTTAGTTGCTTTTTCAAATGCAAATGGTGGTATATTGGCAATTGGAATAGAGGATAATGGAGCAATAACAGGATTTAATTATGATAAAGCAAATTCTATAAATGATTTTTTGTATGTTCCATTTTCATGCTGCCAAGGAAATTTAATGATAGAAACAGAAATTATAGAAGTAAATGAAAAGCAAATTCTTCTATTTTTTATTGATTCTGTAGAAAATAATGTAATTAAAACAAGTGATAACAAAGTTTATCTTCGTATAGGAGATAAGTCAAAACTATTAACACATAATGAAATAACACAACTTGAATACGATAAAGGAGATAGAAGTTTCGAGGATTTAGTCATAAAAGATTCTAGTTTTGATGATGTAGATATAGAACTTTTATTAAAATACAAATATATTCTAAATACTAATCTATCATTAGAGGAAATTTTAGAAAGTAGATCTTTAATGAAAGAAGGTCATCTTACTGTTGCGGGAGTTTTATTATTTTCTAAATATCCAACAAAGTTCTTACCACAAGCTAGGTTAAGACTTCTAAAATACGATGGTACAAAAATGGAAACAGGAAGAAGGTTAAATCTTATCAAAGAAATAAACTACGAATATGCTATTCCAAAAATTATTGAAGAAGTAAGACAAGCTATAAATTTTCAACTCAGAGAATTTCAATATCTTGATAAGGATGGTCTTTTCAAAATAATACCTGAATATCCTGAATTTGCTTGGTTTGAAGGTATTGTAAATAGCTTAACTCATAGGAATTATTCTATTATTGGAGATTATATTAGAGTTTCATTGTATGACGATAGATTAGAAATTTTTAGCCCTGGAAAACTTCCAAATATCGTTACTTTGGATAATATGAAAAATACCCGTTATTCTAGAAATCCAAGAATAGCAAGAGTATTGAGTGAGTTTGGATGGGTTAAAGAGCTTAATGAAGGTGTAAAAAGAATATATGATGAGATGGATGGTTTTTACCTAAATAATCCTACTTACTCTGAACCGAATAGAAACTCTGTCTTGCTTGTACTTGAAAATAGTATTACTTCAAGAACCCTAAGAGTGGAAGATCGAATACAAAAGAATTTCGATGAATCAGTTTTTAATTCTTTAAATGAATATGAAATTAAAATTGTTCAATTTCTAATGACAAATGAAAAAATAACTGTGAAAATAGCTTCCTCTTTAACAAAAAGAAGTGATGTTACATCTAGAAATAATTTAAAACAACTTGAAAGCATTGGTATTTTGCAGTGGCATGGTAGTAATAAAAAAGATCCTACTCAATATTACACTCTTAGCCCCAAATACAAATAGTTATATTTATTAAATACTCAAAAATATTTTCGAGTAACTTTCGAGTACTTTCGAGTAACTTTCGAGTAGATATAATGCTTTCTAAATATTTCCATGTAACTTCCAAGTAAAAAGGGACTTTTGCAGCTAACACTACAACAGTCCCTTTTCTTATTTATGAATTGATTTCTTCGCACATTTATTTATACACTCGCCACATCTTATACATTCAACACTATTTGGATTTTCATACGGCTTTATTCCCATTTTGCATTTTTTCCGACACAGCCCACACTTATTACAACTGCTATCCACCTTATATCTAAACGGAGATATTTTATTAAACAATCCTAAAAACACTCCAAAAGGACACAACTATTTACAAAACGGTCTAAAAACAAATATAGACATCAAAAATACTGTCCCAAATCCAAATAATTTTACAAATATCTTAAAATCTCCAAATATGCTCTTATTTTGCATAACTGACATTGGCACTAAAATAAGTAACGAAATAAATATAATGTATTTTATTTTCTTTAGATATTTTTCATAGGGAAATTCTACAAATTTCTTAGAATACGGTATTTCAAAAATTAATTCTTGTATTACTCCAAGTGGGCAAAAAGTAGAACAAGCCAATCGTCCACCTATGGCTAATATTAAAAGAATAATTAAAAATATCATATCAGACTTTCCTCTCTAATTTATACTTCTTTTTTTTAAATTATCTTATCTAAATTTCTATTGCTTTTTAATATTATTTTTAAATTATCTTATACTATTTTTTAGGCACTAATAATGCTACATTTTCCACATGCACACTGTGAGGGAACATGTCAACTGGCTGAATTTCAACACATTTAAATCCTCTTTCGTCCATATACGCTAAATCCCTTGCCAAAGTAGATGGGTTACAAGAAACGTAAACCACTCTCTCTGGATCCATAGAAACTATAGTATCAAGCACTTTTTCGTCGCATCCCTTTCTTGGTGGGTCGACAACGACAACATCTGCTTTCTTACCTTCTTTGTACATCTTTGGAACAACTTCTTCTGCTTTTCCAGCGTAGAACTCAGTATTTTCAAGTCCGTTAAGTTCTGCATTTCTCTTAGCATCTTTTATCGCATCCTCGACAATCTCGATTCCGTAGACCTTCTTAGCTTTCTGTGCTAAGAACAGAGAAATCGTACCAATTCCGCAGTATATATCGAAAACTGTTTCATTTCCAGTTAAATTTGCATACTCTAAAGCCTTGTTGTATAGCACTTCTGTCTGCACCGGATTTACCTGGAAGAATGAAAGTGGAGATATTTCAAACACAAGATTTCCTATATAATCGTTGATTTTCCCTGTTCCACATATAACTTTATTCTCTCTTCCAAGAATTACATTTGTCTTGTTTGTATTTACATTTACTACTAAAGTCTTGAATCCTTTTATTCTTTCTTCAAGCATTTTTGCAAGTTTATTTACATTAGGTATATTTTTTCCATTTGCAACTAATACAACCATAACCTCGCCAGTTGTAAATCCGATTTTTGTAACTATGTGTCTTAAAAGACCTTTGTGTTTCACCTCATCGTACACACTTATATTATTTTCGACGATAAATTCTCTAACAACCTCGATTATTTCGTCGTTTAATTCGTGCTGAATCATACACTTAGCTGTTGGAATTACCTCGTGGCTCTTCTTTTTGTAGAATCCAATCACAGGCTCCCCTTTTCTCATCTGAACTGGGAACTGAGCCTTATTTCTGTATCTAAATGGAGTTTCCATACCGATTGTATCGTGTATAGTCGCACCTTCAATCTTACCAATTCTTGAAATAACCTGCTTAACCTCATTAGTTTTAAGCTCAAGCTGCTTATTGTAATCAAGCTCCTGAATCTGACATCCACCGCACATTTTTAGGCTGTCGTCGCAAACTCTCTCCACTCTGTATGGTGAATGCTCGATAATCTCAACAAGATCACCAACTGCATAATTTTTCTTAGACTTATTTATCTTTACCTTAACCTTCTCTCCAACTAATGCACAGTCCACAAAAACTGTAAACCCATCGTATTTACCAATTCCGACACCAGACTCACCCATGTCTACTATATCTACTACATACTCTTTATTTTTTGACAACATAGGTTAATCCTCCGTACATATTTTTTAAGAAACTACAAGAATTTATTTTACCAAAAAAACAAGGGCTTATAAAGCCCTTAAATAAATAAATCTTTACTTTTAATTCCTCTGTATAGCTGTGCTATTGAAAATAATAACAATAAAACTCCAAGTAAAGGTCCTATCCATACCAAATTTTGCGCTAGATTTTGAGAAACTCCACTTTCTACTATTGATGTTACTGCTTGAGTATAATCCTTACTTACACTGATTCCATATCTAATCCATGTTGTAGCCGTCATAAACGCTACAGGTACTACACTCATTGTCATGTAAAATCCAGTCATAGATCTTTGTTTTACTCCTTT
>URRU01000069.1 GCA_900550335.1 uncultured Clostridium sp.
CTCAGAAGTACCCTCAATATTTTCAAAATATCCATTTTCCAAACCTTTAATCTCTCTAATAACCATAACCTACCTCCATAAAATACTTTTTAACAGTATAACCAAAACTAAAATCTCTATCAACATACTTTTAAAATAATTCAATTAAAATTCTATTCCTTAACAAACAACATATTTTTAAATTAATAAAATCATATTAATAAAAATTCATTTAAAATGAGCATTATATCTCAATTATTCTATATCCCTCAAAACAGAAACTTTATAAAAATAAGCTGTTTCAAACTTTTGCCAAGTCTACTTACTTTTTGATTAAGCTCGCAAATAAATTTCCACCGACAATCTGCAAGCGACTCGCAACTTATAAATGTGTTACATAAAAGTGCGAGTCGCTGAAGCCTGGAGGGGAAATTATTTGCAAACTTAATCCCCAAAAGAAAAAGACTGTCACAAAGTTTGCAACAGCCTCTCATTTTTATAAAGTTTCTATCTCTTTAACTAACTCATCTATTAAATTTTCAGCAGGTATTTTTCTTATTATCTCACCTTTTTTAAATAATAGCCCTTCTCCTTTTCCACCAGCGATTCCAATATCGGCTTCTCTAGCTTCTCCAGGACCATTAACAACACAACCCATTATCGCAACAGTTATGTCCTTATCAAGATTTCCTATTCTTTCCTCAGCTTCATTAACCATGTCAATTAAATTTATCTGAGTTCTACCGCAAGTTGGGCAAGAAATTATTTTTATCTTATCATTTAAAAGTCCAAGACTTCTAAGTATATCCTTACCTACTTTAACCTCTTCAACAGGATCTCCAGTTAAAGAAATTCTCATAGTATCTCCTATTCCTTTCATTAAAAGACTTCCGACACCTATTGAAGATTTTATAGTTCCTCTTTTAATACTTCCAGACTCAGTTATACCTATGTGTAGTGGATAATCAACCTTTTCAGACATAAGCTCATAAGCTTCAACAGTTCTAAATATATCTGAATTTTTTAGTGAGATAACTATATCATGGAAATCTAAATCTTCAAGAATTTTTATATGTCCCATTGCACTTTCAACCATAGCTTCTGCACATGGTTCACCGTATTTTTCTAAAAGGTGTTTTTCAAGAGATCCTCCGTTTACACCGATTCTTATTCCTATATTATTTGCTTTACAAGCTTCGACAACTTCTCTAACTCTTTCCTTATCTCCTATATTTCCTGGGTTTATTCTAACTCCATCAATTCCCTGGTCTATAGCTTTAAGTGCAAGTCTGTAGTCAAAGTGAATATCGGCTATTAGAGGAATATTTATCCCAGCTTTTATTTCCGCTATTTTTTCAGCAGCTTCCATATCAGGGACAGCAACCCTTACTAATTCACAACCAGCTTCTTCTAATCTTTTTATCTGTGCTATTGTGGCTTTTGCATCTCTAGTATCAGTATTTGCCATAGACTGAACTGATATTGGATTATCTCCACCTATTTTTACATTTCCACAAGTAACAACTCTTGTTTTCTTTCTCTGATAACTCAAAATTATCCCTCCCAAATTATCTAATTAATTTTAAAATATCGTTGTAAGTGATAAATACGATAAACGCCATCAATGCAGCAAATCCTATCATATTCACAAATCCTTCTTTTTCTGGGTCTAGCTTTTTACCACCTCTTAAAAATTCTATAAGAAGCATTAATAATCTAAATCCGTCTAATGCTGGGAATGGAACAAGGTTAAGTATACCTAAGTTTAAACTTATTACAGCCATTACGTATATAAGATTTAAAACCCCTACCTTACTTGCTTCATTTACCACAGAAACAACCGCAACTGGCCCACCAACAGCATCAGTTAATTTCATAGGAAGATTTCCTGTAAATAACTGAACTACAAATGTAACCATTTGAACACTCATTTCCCAAGTAGATACTACAGCATTTTTAATTGCTACAAAAGGATTTCTGCTCATCTTAGCTTCTATTCCAAGTACATATCTATTGTCCTTTGATTTTTCTGGAGTTATTTCAAATGTTTTCTCTTTTCCATCTCTGTCTACTACTATTTCTGTTTTTTTATTTCCTGATTTATCTACAGCAGCTGAAACATCTGCCCAATTTTTTATTTCCATTCCACCTATTTCAACTACTCTATCTCCAGGTTCTATCCCTGCTTCATAGGCTGGTGTTCCTTTAACAACATTTGCAAGCTCTGTCTGAGGAGTTCCCATATATGTAAATACCCCAGATAAAAGTATTACTGTAAGTATTATGTTGAATATTGGCCCTGCTGCTATAGTCTGAACCCTCTGCCATATTGTTTTATCTCCAAATGAATCCATGTTAGTTTCTTCTGGATCATTTTCTGCGCCATCTTCTCCTGCCATAGCCACGAATCCACCTATTGGTATAAGTCTTAAAGAATACTCTGTTTCACCTTTTTTAGTACTCCAAACTTTTGGTCCCATTCCAACTGCAAATTCTAAAATACCTATTCCACTTCTCTTCGCAAATATAAAATGCCCTAATTCATGAAATAATACTATAAAGCTAAATAGCAATACTATAAAAACTATTTTTAAAATACTCATAGATTTCCCCCTTTATCCTTCTAGTTTAATTTTTCTGTTTTATTATCTGTTGTGCTTTTTATTATCAACTATATCTTTTGTTTTATATTATACTTTTTTAGTTCAATTATACTTCTTAAATTTAATTATTATCTATTAAATTTTTTACATATTCTCTTGTATCTAAGTCTATTTTTAATATCTGTTCAAGAGTTGCATTTTCAATACTTTCATGTTCATCAAGTGCCATTTTTATATATTTAGGAATATCATAAAATCCTATTCTATCTTCTAAGAATTCATTTACAACTATTTCATTAGCAGCATTTAATACTGCACAATATGTTCCTCCAGCCTTTAGACATTCATACGCAAGTTTTAAGCATGGGAATGTTTCTAAATCCGGTTCTTCAAAAGTAAGCTGTGATGCTTTTCTAAAATCTAGTCTTTCAAAGTCAGTTTTCATTCTATCCGGATAAGTAAGTGCATACTGAATAGGAAGTCTCATATCTGGACAACCTAGCTGAGCTATTACAGAACTATCTCTATACTGAACCATTGAATGAACTATACTCTGTGGATGAACTACAACATCTATATCCTCAGCTTCTACTCCAAATAGCCATTTTGCTTCTATTACCTCAAGCCCTTTGTTCATTAAAGTAGATGAGTCTATACTTATCTTTCTACCCATATCCCAGTTAGGATGTTTTAAAGCTTCATTTTTAGTTATATTTATTAAATCTTCTTTTTTCTTACCTCTAAATGGACCTCCAGATGCAGTTAATATTATTTTTTCCACATCTCTATTATTTTCTCCATTTAAACTCTGAAATACCGCACTGTGTTCACTATCTACAGGAAGTATTTTTACACCATTTTCCTTAGCTGCCTTCATAACTAATTCTCCAGCAGTTACTAGTGTTTCCTTATTTGCAAGTGCTATATCTTTCTTGCTTTCTATCGCACACATTGTAGGAACAAGCCCTATCATACCTACAACAGCAGTAAGTACAATGTCTATCTCATCTAATGAAGATATTTTTTTAAGCCCTTCCATTCCTGATAATACCTCTGTTGTACATTCTTTTGGAAGTAAGCTTTTTAGCTCTTCTGCTTTTGATTCTTCATACATTACAGCGTATTTAGGTTTAAATTCTTCTATCTGTTCAAGTATCATTTTTACATTGCTATTTGCTGATATTGCAACTGCCTCAAAATCGCTTGGATTCTTTCTTATTACGTCTAATGTCTGTGTTCCTATCGAACCTGTTGATCCTAATATAGATATTTTTTTCAAAATAATATCTCCTTTCCAATTCATAACTTTATATATTATTCTTAATTTATAATATCTCAATCTTATAATATTATATTTACCTTTACTTTTGCTTTACTAAAAATTACAACATTTTATAGTCTCTTCAAAATATTATACCATTTTAAATTAGATTTTACCTAATTTTTTATGTTTTGTATTTTTTTAGTAAACAATTTAAGTATATTTATACTATTTTGTAGCCAAATTATATTTTATTGATATTTATTTTGCAAATAAAAAAGAGGTTATTGCATGATTACAACAACCTCTTGTGACTATATTCCAAATAATTTTATTATATTGTAAACAAATGGAGCAACTAGTATAACACTATCAAATCTATCTAGTATTCCTCCATGCCCTGGTATAAGCTTACCATAGTCTTTTATTCCAACATATCTCTTAATAGATGATGCAAAAAGATCACCAAACTGAGCTATTACACTACCGATAACCCCTATGATTATCATATGTAGCATTTCCATTCCAAAGAAATGTCCTAAAATCATACATCCAACTGTACTTCCTAGAATACCACCGATACTTCCCTCGATAGTTTTTTTAGGACTTACTGAAGGTATTAATTTATGTTTTCCAAAGAAATATCCTGAAAAATAAGCAAATACATCTGTACAGAATGATATTATAAATATCAACCATACATATATATTACCTTTTTCGAATCCATTTTTAGTTAATACTACAAAATCGAAAAATACAGCTACATAGAATATCCCAGAAAAAGTGATTGAAACATCTATTATATTTTTCTTTCCTCTAAGCATATATATGATACAAACTAAAAATAGTCCAAATATCATAGCATATGTATACATAAGAGGCAGACTAAACATATTCTTTATTGCTAAATAAGCAGCAAATATATACCCTACTACAAATACAGGTTCAATTTCTTTAGCTTCAAAAGCTTTATAGAATTCATGTAGTGCTATTCCAACAACTATGAATTCAGCAATATAAAGAGGAATCCCTCCATATACTATTAAAAGTAATAAAGGTAAAAGTATAAGTCCTGATATTATTCTTGTTTTCATCCTACTTTACTCCACCAAATCTTCTGTCCCTTTTCTGATATGCGTATATAGCTTTTTCAAGCGCTTCTCCATCAAAATCAGGCCAGTGTATATCAGTATAGTAAAATTCTGAATATGCAACATCCCAAAGTAGGAAATTACTTAATCTCTGTTCTCCGCTAGTTCTTATAACTAAATCAGGATCAGGTATTTCTCCAGTACTTAGATGTTTCTTTATATTCTCTTCAGTTATATCTTCTAAACTTATCTTTCCTTCTTTATATTCTTTAGCTAATTCTACTACTGCTTCTCTTATATCATTTCTTCCTCCATAGTTAAGAGCAAGATTTAGATGTACCCCAGTATTGTCTTTTGTTTTATCCATAGCAGAGTGTAGTTCTCTTACACATGCTTCTGGTAATTTTTCAAAATCCCCTACTGCTGTCAATTTAACATTATTTTTATGAAGTTCATCTATTTCATTTTTTAGATAAGTGACAAGTAGGTTCATAAGAGCATCTACCTCTAATTTAGGTCTTTTCCAGTTTTCAGTAGAAAATGCATATAGAGTTAAATACTTTATCCCTAATCTGTCAGCTTCTTTTACTACTTTTCTAATTGTCTCTACTCCGGCTTTATGGCCAGCAGTTCTTGGAAGAAATCTTGATTTAGCCCATCTTCCGTTACCATCCATAATTATAGCGATGTGGGTAGGCATTTTCTCTAAATCTATATCATATTTTAGATTGTTCATAATTTCCCTCCATATTAATTCTGACTCCTTATAATAAGGAGTCAGAGAAGTATGTCGCTGTTATTTCTACACTATCAGCTATTTCAGATATTCTTATTGCTCTTGGATTAGTAAGTCTTTCCTTATCTTTTCCGCCTTCAATATAGATTGTGTGGTGTTTTATATTTTTATCGTCAAAATATTTTTCAACTTCCTCCACACTCAATCCTAATAGATTATAATATTTATTCAATATTATACCTCCATTATATCTTTTTCTTTTTTAGCGTATAGTGAGTCTATTTCTTTTATGTATTTGTCAGTTATTTTCTGAACTTCTTCAGTTGCTTTCTTTAATTCGTCTTCTGTTATTTCTCCAGCTTTTTCGATTTTTTTAAGTTTATCGTTAGCATCTCTTCTTTCATTTCTTATTCTTACTTTGAAATCTTCTGATGCTTTGTGAGCTTTTTTAGCTAATTCTTTTCTTCTTTCTTCAGTTAATGCTGGTACTGATAATCTTATTACAGAACCGTCATTTGAAGGAGTTAATCCTACATCTGAGTTAGCTATAGCTTTTTCTATTTCATGCATAGCTGATTTATCCCATGGAGTTATCATAAGAGTTCTTGGTTCTGGAACTGATATAGCTGCCATCTGGTTGATTGGAGTTAATGTTCCGTAGTAGTCTACTCTTACTTTGTCAAGCATTGCTGCATTTGCTCTACCTGCTCTTATTGTTCCGAATTCAAATTTTAAAGCTTCGATAGTAGCATCCATTTTCTGTTCTAACTGTTCGTGTACTTCAAGTCTCATAAATTGCGCCTCCTTGCATCTTCATTTTTTAATATTACTTAACTATATTTTATCATTTTCTAAATTATTTTTATAGATATATTATTGTTTTTATAGATATATTTAAATATTATTCTACAGTTGTACCTATGTTAGCACCTTTTACAGCGTTTATTATGTTTTCTGTTGATAATTCGAAAACTTTTATAGGTATATTATTATCTTTACATAAAGATGTAGCTGTTGAGTCCATTACTTTTAACTCTTTCTGTATAACTTCCATATAGCTTAATTTTTCAAATTTCTGAGCATCTGGATATACTTTTGGATCTTTGTCGTATACAGCATCTACATTTTTAGCAAGTAGTATTACTTCCGCTTCCATTTCAAGAGCTCTAAGTGCTGCTGCTGTATCAGTTGAGAAATAAGGGTTTCCTGTTCCCGCACCAAATATTACAACTCTACCTTTTTCAAGGTGTCTAACAGCTCTTCTTCTTATATATGGTTCTGCAACCTGTCTCATTTCTATACCAGTCTGAACTCTTGTTGCAACATCTATATTTTCAAGAGCATCCTGAAGTGCCATAGCATTCATTACAGTAGCAAGCATTCCTATATAGTCAGCTGTAGTTCTGTCCATACCATCGCTTGTTCTACCTCTCCAGAAGTTTCCACCTCCAACAACAACGGCTACTTCTACACCTAATTCGTTAATTTCTTTTATAGCAACTGCTATCTGATTAACTATGTCGTTGTTTATTCCGCGTTTCTGTTCTCCTGCTAGTGCTTCTCCACTTAATTTTAATAATACTCTTTTGTAAACTGGTTTATCCATTTTCAATCCGCCCCCTAAAATTTCACTTTGTAAAAATTGTTATTTTTAAAAAAGAGAACACTGACGTGCTCTCTTCTTAGTCAACTATTTAAAAATTACTGCATCTGTTTTGCAACTTCTTCAGCAAAGTTTTCTTCTCTCTTTTCTATACCTTCTCCAACTTCGAATCTAACAACGTTTACAACTTTTATTTCAGTTCCAACTTCTTTAGCTACTGATTCAACTAATTTTTTAACAGTGAAGTCTGGATCTTTAACGAAAGGCTGTTCTAATAAGCAAACTTCTTTAAGTTCTTTTTCTAATCTACCTTTAACCATTTTTTCAACTATGTTAGCAGGTTTTCCTTCGTTTAATGCCTGCTGAGTTAATACTTCTGTTTCGTGAGCTATGTATTCAGCATCAACATCTTCTCTTGAAACGTATTTAGGGTTCATAGCTGCAACCTGCATAGCTACGTCTTTACCTAATGTAAGTATTCTTTCGTCTCTTCCTTCAGTTTCCATTTCAACTAAAACTGCTATTTTACCAGCTCCGTGGATGTATCCAGCTACCTGTCCGTTAGTAGATACTTTAGCGAATCTTCTGAAGTCAAGTTTTTCACCTATTTTAGCAACTTTGTTGTTTAATACAGTCTGTAAGTCGTTTCCTTCTTCAGCTTCTTCAGTTAATAATTCTTCAACTGTAGTTTTTTCTGTATTTAAAGCCATTTTAGATACTAATTTTACGAAATCTTTGAAGTCTTCGTTTTTAGCAACGAAGTCAGTTTCTGAGTTTACTTCTACAACAGAAGCAACTGTGTTGTCTTCGTTCATTTCTATAGCAACAAGCCCTTCAGCAGCTATTCTATCAGCTTTTTTAGCAGCTTTAGCTAGACCTTTTTCTCTTAATACGTCTACAGCTTTTTCCATATTTCCATCAGTTTCTGTTAAAGCTTTTTTGCAGTCCATCATACCTGCACCTGTAGCTTCTCTTAACTCTTTTACCATTGCAGCAGTTATAGCCATTTTGTGTTCCTCCTAAGTGTATAAATATTATTACTTTGATATTATAAATGGTAAGGGAATCCCTTACCATTTAATTTTCATATTAGTTTTCTTCTGATACTTCTACTTCTTCAGCTTCTTCTATTTCTTCTTCAGCACCCTGTCTTCCTTCTATAACAGCAGTAGCCATAGCACCAGTTATTAATTTAACGGCTCTTATAGCGTCGTCATTTCCTGGTATTGGGAAGTCTAATTCTTCTGGATCGCAGTTAGTATCAACTATACCAACAACTGGTATACCTAATCTGTGAGCTTCCTGTATAGCTATATTTTCTTTTCTTGGGTCAACTACGAACATAGCACCTGGTAATTCAGGCATTTCTTTTATTCCGCCTAAGTTCTTTTCTAGTTTTTCTTTTTCAGCTCTTAATTTTATAACTTCTTTTTTAGGAAGTACGTCGAAAGTACCGTCTTCTTCCATTCTTTCTAATTCTCTTAATTTGTTTATTCTAGTTTTTATAGTTTTGTAGTTAGTTAACATACCACCTAACCATCTTTCGTTAACGTAGAACATTCCGCATCTTTCAGCTTCTTCTTTTATAGCTTCCTGAGCCTGTTTTTTAGTACCTACGAATAATATTGGTTTTCCAGTTTCAGCTACTTCTTTAACGAATTTGTAAGCTTCTTCTACTTTTTTAACTGTTTTCTGTAGGTCTATTATATATATTCCATTTCTTTCTGTGAATATATATTTCCCCATTTTAGGGTTCCATCTTCTTGTCTGATGTCCGAAATGTACACCAGCTTCTAATAACTGTTTCATTGATATTACTGACATTTTTTGTCCTCCTTGGTTTTTTCTTCCTCCAGATTGTTCATCTCCCTAAAAAACCTTATAGGCACCTTTTAAGGATCGCAATTCTGTGTGTGATTATTCATTTTTTCACCTATAAAAGTATAACATAGATCGGAAGAGC
>URRU01000070.1 GCA_900550335.1 uncultured Clostridium sp.
CCTATAAACTTGATGACTGTGAAATTGAAGAGTTATTAAAAATAGGAAGAGAATACAAAAATGTTAAAAACTATGTATATTCAAGGTATAGTGGAATAAAAAGTCTTTTAATCATTGAAAAACCTCGAAAAATTAGGGATGAATGGGTAAAGACAAAGTTTTATGGACAGTGGGATTTACCAGCTAGATATTGGAAATTAGCACTACAAGATGCAATTGGAAGTATAAAGTCTGGTTGGTCTAATGTAAAAAACAAAATTAGGACTGCTGCTTATAATAATGAACATTTATCTACTGATGACAGATATTATATAAATTATATACTATCAGCAAATAAGCTTTATTATAACGTGTTAAACAACATAAACTTTGATATTCCTAAAAAATTTGAAGGAAAAAGCTTAAATATTAAATATTTGAATAACTTAATAAAAAGATACACAAGAAGATATAAAGGAAAAGTTCCTTATACAAATAAAATAAATTCTTTTTCGATAGATACAGGTTTGTATAGATATTCAAAAAATAACACAAATGAAAATTATATTTATATAACTTCACTGGAAACAGGAAAAAGAATACCAATAAAATTAAGGGATTCAAATAAATACAACAAAACACTTCAAATCAAAATCATAGATAATGTAGTGAAAATACATATTCCATTAAAAGTGGAATCAAAGGAAAATACTAACGAAAATATTATAGGAATAGATAAAGGATATAGATATTTACTTGCAACATCGAATGGAAATCTGTATGGAGAAAAATTGAATTATTATTTAAGTAAAGAAACCGAAAGGTTAAGTGATAAAAACAAAAATAGAAATAGATTTTTTGCACTTAGAAGAAAATACCTTGAAGAAGGTAATACTAAGAAAGCGGAGAATATACTTAAAAATAATTTAGGAAAGAAAAAATACAGAAACAACAAAAATAAACACGATGAAACAGTTAAATCTTACATCAATAAAAATATCAATGAATTTATAAAATCAGAAAAACCTAAGGAAGTTGTAATGGAAAATTTAGATTTTGTAAATTGGGATGACAGATATCCAAAATCTGTAAAAAGAAAATTATCGAGATGGATAAAGGGCTACATAAGAGATAGACTTGAGTACAAATTCAAATTAAGTAGTATTGAATTCACATATATAAATCCAGCGTATACAAGCCAGATTTGTAGCAAATGTGGAAGATTTGGTGTAAGAGATGGAGATTTGTTCACGTGTGATAATTGTGGAGAAATTCATGCAGATATAAATGCAAGTATGAATATTTTAGAGAGAAAGTATGATAAAGAAATAAAGATGTTTACAAGTTATAAGAAAGTTAAAGAAATACTAGAAAGTAGAGTTGCTGATATAAAGTAAAATAAATAAAGTTAAAGATACATTAAGTGATTTATATTAAAAAAAGTAGATTAAAAGTATATTTTATTTAATCACAAATATATTTTGTATTTATCCAACTGTTGATAAATGGAGGGTATGTTTTATCGGTGACGGGGGTTAGATAAAATGCTTTAAATAAATAAAAAATACGGTTGTGGGATAATCGAGATAGAAATTTTATCGCGATAACTGGCTCAACCAAGACTTAAAACTATCAAAAGATAGAATAAGAGCGAAATATCTAAAATGAGTACATTTGTATATATTTTTAGAACCAGCAGTGCTTATTATAGTGAGTATAATTATTTAAATCAAAAAGGGACTGTTAGCTAAATTACAACAATCCCTTTTCTTATTTTTACTCTTTTTTTATATTCTCTTTAAAAAATCTATATCTACTTTTTCAACTTCAATATCTACTTTTTCCTTTTGAATAATTTCTATTCAACTATTTCATAATTTCCTTCTAATGCATATGGCTGCCCAAAAGGTAGGCTTGTATCTGAAGGCCAGAACATATCTTTAACTCTGACTTTAACTCTTTTTCCATTATAATTTGATGCATCTGCAAAATTAGCAAGTTTTATCATTTTAGCTTTTTCAGTACGTGAACCTTCTCCATCTCCACTATTTGCAGTAACCACTATCTCCTCATCAAACACTAATAGAGCAAATTTTTCACTTGTGTCTGCATAGCCACCATTAGGATCTTCCATATCCTGTAAATCTAACACCTCATTGTATGATAGATATTTTAATGTCCCCTCAAAAACATTTCTATTATCTACCTTAACTCCTGATTCCTTTGGCTCTTCAACTGGTTCGGTTTCAGCATTTTCTTGAACCTGCGAATCTTTATTTTCCTCAGATTTTTTAGTTAAGTCAAGTTTACCTTCTTTAAATGCTTCTAATGCAGATAAATCATTGATTTCATACCAATTTATAGCGATGCTTTCTCCATCATCTTCAACAGGTTCTCCACCTAACATATATTCTTTTATTTTTGTATTTTTAAGTGCAATTGTTCCATCTTCTTTTATATCCAAGTTTATTCTTACTATTTCAAACTGACCAGTCATCCCACTTCCCTGATTTAAAATCAGTCCATCATTTTTATTTGATGCAGTTAAGTCAGCTCTCATCCCACCAACAGCTGCAACTCCTATTTCTATATTTTTAGTTGGCGATAAAAGTTTATTGTTTTCTTTATCATAGTAGAATATTTTATTGTACTGTACTTCAACTGACTCGTCTGTTCTTCCAATTATAAGCTCTGGAATTTCATCATCGTTCATATTTACAAGAGCATATTTATACGTATATGTTGCATTTTCACTTCCATATGGCTCAATTTCAAAATCAATATTTTCATAATCCTGAATCTGATTTTCATACCGTGCAGCTACTTTTTCAAAAGGATTCTTATCACCTTCGTTTGATTTTTCTGTATCCTTTTGACCGCAACCTACAAGTGCCAATGTTGTAGCAATTACTAATGCTAATAATACTCTTAGTTTTTTCATAAATACCCCTCTTTTCTAGTGAATTTTTAATTTAAAGCATTTAGTTATTAACTTTTACTTTTTTAAAATCCTCACATCAATTAATTATCATAAAACTCAGATAATTTATTATAACATTAATCTGTTTACTTTTCAACTATACACACAATTCGTAAACTGCACACAAATCTACTTATTCTATAACACTAACCACACCATTTTTCCTGTTTTTTTCTAATCTTTTCCTCAAGCTCTTTCTCAGAGTACTCATGCAGCATCATCCCAAAATCCACAAACTTATTCCTACTAACTCCCATACACACAGAATCCCTATAATCATTTTTCAATGCCTCAAGCAAAAATCCACACTTACTGTTTAGCTTTTTCATACTTGCCATCTCAATCTTATCGTGTAAATAGGCAGAGTCCTTCCCTAGATCCTTCAAAACATAAATCACCTTATCAAAATAACCCTCTGTATAAGCTGATTCTAAAAACTTCTTCAACATAGCTTTTACATCTCTCTTAAAATTAATATCACTTGTTTTTTTAGCAACACAACCCTGCTTCGGTTGTTGTTGTCTAATAATTGATGTATTATTTTTGTTTTTATTGGTATTGTTAATGTCAAGCTGGCATAATTCATCATTCCTATCTGGACAATTGCATTCGTTCAATTTGACAAAATGCTTATTATCATTATAACTATTTGCTTTGTTGCAAACTGAATCACTTATTTCTTCACTACAAACTAAATCATCTACTTCATCATTTACATCTAATATTTCATCATCTACACACAATACTTCATCATCTGCACACAATACTTCATCATCTGCACACAATACTTCATCATCTAAGCCCAAAATTTCATAAACCCTATCATAATCTATACTGTACCACTTAGTTCTATCTAGCTTGCTCTTATTAAAATTCCCCACAATCAAAATCCCTTTATTCTCCAAAGATGTAAACACCCTTTTAAGAGTACTCTCGCTCCAAAATGAAAAATGATTCTCATGCCATTTTTTCAGACTATTAAAAGTCCAATATCTACCATTTTTATAGTTTAACCCTCTCTTTTCATTGCTCACAAGCCAACCATGAATTTGCTGCAATACAATAGCTTCATTAACCCCTAAGCCCTTTGCAAGCTCTTTATTTATCCCTATATAATAATTATCAAAAACTTTTCTATTCATACCTATTCCCCCAATTTTTTCTTATATGATACCTACTCGTACCTATTTCCTAAATTTTTATCATATGATTCCTACTCATACCTGTTATCCAAATTTTTTTATAATATGATACTTTCTTTAATCAATTTATCACCTAAGTTTTTAGATTTCTTGTATCATCTGAAATAATTTTTGACACAAAAAAAGAGAGCCTTTAAGCTCCCTAAAATTATTTAACTACCCATTATAAAGCTCAAATCTATACTTCTGTCCAGTAACATTATCCTCTCTACTCGGATCAATCTCCTCTAAAAACATATCTACAGGTCTAACAAAAGTCCCATATTCTCCGTACATTGCTTGATACACAACCATCATCTCTCCACTCTCAGTGTGCTGTGCAACATCCTTCACATAATAAAAATTACCCTTAAAATGTCTATATAGCCTATTAACAACAACCTCTCTCATAATAAAAACTCCTTTTTAAAAATATTTTAATTATATAATACCCTATATATCAAAAAATAATTCACCAAATAAACTACTTCAAAAAACTTCCACCAAACCTATCTCACTTTTATTTAAAAATAGTTTTTACAAATATGAAATGCCTCCAGTTTTAAGAAACATATCTTTTTTGTATTTATACTAAATAAATGAAGATTTTAATTTTTCTGTAAATACAAATTTTTCAAAAATTAGTCAAATACACTCTAAGTTCGACAATCTACAGACGTGTGCGTCCTTAATTTTCCAATAAAAGGGCACACGTCGAAGCCTGGAGAACGAGAGTGTATTTAAACTAATTCTGAATAAAAACTATAGAAAAATTAAATCTTCATTGATAGTATATAAACATAAAAAAAGAGATGTCTCAAAACTGAGGCATCTCCATTTATAAAAACTATTCTGCTTTTTCCATTTCATCAAGTTTACCGCTGCATAACCATAGTATTACACCTAAAGCTATTATTACAGCAGCTAAACCACCGTAACCAACAGTGAAGTTTATAGTCTTTAACCAAGCATATAGACTTGGGTATATATACTGAGCTATGAAAACAGCTATTGGCCAGAATCCAAGTAATAATCCTAGAACCTTAGCTGGAGCTAACTTAGATATAAACGAGTTTCCTAGAGGTGAGAATATCATTTCACCTAAAGACATAAGCATACTTACAAGTGCTAACCATAAGAATGAGCACTGTCCGTTTGCCATAGCTATCTTATCAGCTACAACCATTACTATGTAAGAAACACCAACTAGTATTATACCTAGTGCAGTTTTCTTGAACATACTTATATCTCCCTGAGGTCTCTTAGCCATTCTAGCCCATACAGCAGCTAGAACTGGTCCAAGTGCTATACAAACTAATGCGTTCATTGAGTCGAACCAAGAAGTTGGTACCTGGAAACTTCCTATATACCAGTTTGCTAAGTTCATGTAAGCTGAACCATCTCCCCATCCAAATCTGTAGTATGCTGGCATGTAAGCCATGTACCATACCATCCAGAATATAGCTGAGAATAATGTAACTAATACTATCGCACCTATACGTTTAGCATCTCCTGATGTTAATTTATCGCTAGCTGTGTCGTCTTTTTTAGCTACAGTTTCGAATTCACGCTGGTCAGCTTTGAAAGGTTCTTTACCTGCTTCACCTAAAGCTTTACCATTTAATATAAACCAAGCTGCATCTATAAACATGAATATTGCACATATTAAGAATACAGTGTTGAAGCTTGTTTTTATACCAAATAATCCAGTTGTTGCTAACATTGCTATGAAAGTTGTTCCTATGAAAGAACCAACGTTTACGAATGAGTACTGAATTGAGAACGCTTCATCAAGTTCATCTGAGTCATGGAATAATAATCCATTTATACCAGATAAGTTACCTTTGAATAAACCTGTTCCTATTGAAACTAATATTATCATTGCCCAAACTAATCCCATAGAATCTGCTTTCCAAGTACATAAATATCCAAGTCCCATAAGTATCATACCTACTGGAACACATATTCTTGGACTGATCCAATGGTCAGCTATGTATCCACCAAATATTGGTGTTATATAAGTCCATGCTACGAATGCTGCTGACATTGCAACACCCTTTTCATCTGGTAATCCTAATCCACCAGATGCTACTTCTGTTACTATCCATATAGCTAATAAGTATTTAGCTGTGTAGAATGCTATACGTTCAAATGTGAATCCTAAAGCACATACATAAAAGCCAAATGGTTTTTTCTTTTTAGTTTTAGTTGCTTCCATTTTTTACCCCCTGATTAGATATTTTATTTGAAAGCTCTATGATTTTAATAACCAAGATTTTAATAACTTTATAAAACTTTTAATAACTAAGATTTAGTAATTAACTCCTTGGTTTATTTTTTCACAAAACTTTCATCGTTTGTATTATATCATATTAATTGATAAGGGGCAAATAAATTTTATAATCATTTTTTATTAACTAAATACATTTTTTAGTTTAATTTTTTTAGTTTTCTGTAAATAGTGATTGTTATTTTATAAATCTTGTTATATTTAAAAAATTTAAATATAACAATAATATTCTTCACCTACAATTAATTTATAATTAAAATATAATTAAAATATCCTTCATTTACAATTAACCAAAAATAATATTTCTTATCTACCAGTTCCCCAGAACGCAAGTACCATTACACCTGGACCTGTATGTGCACCTATTATAGGGCCAATATCAGAGATATAAATTTCTGCATCAGGTAATTTATTTTCAACATATTCTTTAAGTTCTTCAGCCGCCTTTAAATCATCTCCATGACCTATTACAACAGACTTACTTATTTCTGGACTCCAAGTTTTTACAATACATTCCACTTGTGCTGCCATAGCTTTATGACGTCCGCGAATTTTTTTGACAACCCGAAGTTTACCTTCTTCATCAACGCGTAAAAGAGGCTTTATGTTTAGAGTGTTTCCTAGAGTTGCAGCTACTGCGGACACTCTTCCACCATGTTTTAGATGATCAAAATTATCTACTGTAAACCAGTGGCATAGGTGCATCTTATTATTTTCAACCCAATCCACAAGTTCATCCATAGACATACCTTCTCTTTTCTTTTTATCAACCTCTTTAATAAGAAGTCCCTCTCCAACAGCTGCACAAAGGCTATCTATACAGATAATTCTATTGTCTGGGTAAGATTCTTCAAGCTCATTTTTACAAAGACATGCTGTCTGATATGTTCCAGACATTCCGGAAGAGAAACTGATGTATAAAACATCTTTCCCTTCCTTGAGTGCCTCTTCAAAATATTTTTCATATTCTAATACATTTATCTGAGAAGTAGATGCATACTTTCCCTGCTTTTGTAGTCCATAAAACTCACTGCAGGAAATATTTCCCTTAGGTCCATACACATACTCCTTATCTCCAATTTCTACGTTCATAGGTATTATTTTTACTGTTTCTAAATCTTCATTTAAATCAGATGTAGCGTCAGTAAATATTTGATATTCTTTCATAGTTATTCACCCTTTTTGCAATTATCACAGCCACTGCATCCATGCCAAAGTTTATCTGCTGTAGGCTTCCAATTTTCAGCGTATTTTACAGTCTTATCACATAGATGGTCTACACTTTCAAAGCTCTGATAATCAGTATTTTCTGCTTTTGTTTCTTTAACCATCTGTCTTAAATATTCAGGATTTTCTAGCATTGGACATGGACGAAGCATATTGTCATTAAATGGCTGATTGTTGTGATAAGCCATAAATATAGGACTCTTATATGCGTCTAATAGGCTAGTATCGTGAATATTGCAGTTTGAATAGTGGATAAATACACATGGTTCAACATCGCCTTTAGCATTTATGTGTAGGTAATTTCTTCCTCCAGCTATACATCCGTGTACGTACTGTGCATCGTTTTGGAAGTCCATTGAGAATATAGGTTTGCATTTTCTAAATTCTCTTATGCGGTTAAACATTAATTCTCTCTGCTCTGGGCTAGGTAATAGCTCAACTGCCGCATCATTTCCAACTGGCATATAGTGGAAGAACCAAACAAATAATGCACCGCTATCTATCATTAAATCAAAGTATTTTTCACTACTTACATCTTCAACATTTTTACTTGTATAACAAGTTGAAATTCCAAAAGGTAATTTATGATCTTTTAATAATTTCATTGCATTCTGTACTTTTTTGTAAACACCTTCACCTCTACGTCCGTCATTTGCTTCTTCAAATCCTTCAAGAGATATAGCAGGTACAAAGTTTTTAACACGAAGCATTTCATTACAGAAGTCCTCGTCTATTAAGCTACCGTTTGTAAACGCTAAGAATGCACAGTCTGGATGCATTTCACAAATTTTCATTAAATCATCTTTTCTAACTAGAGGTTCTCCACCAGTGTATATATACATATATGTTCCCATTTCTTTACCCTGGCGAATTATCGAATCTATTGTTTCTAAGCTTAGATTTAATTTATTTCCGTACTCTGCTGCCCAGCAACCAGTGCAGTGCATATTACATGCAGATGTAGGGTCTAATAAAATTGCCCAAGGTACATTACATCCTTCTCTTTCTGATACTTCATGCTGTATTGCACTTCCTTTTAGACTAGCATTGAATAAGAAATTTTCAAAGAAAGCTCTTCTAACACCTGGATCTAAGTCATATACTTTTAAGATTAAATCGTACCAATGATTTTTTTCCTCTATTACAGTTCTAATAGCATCACGCTGACTCTTATACCAATACTCAGGAGTTAATTTATCCACTAATTTCATAAGTTTTGGAATATTTTCTTCAGGATTTCCTTCTATGTATTTTAATGCCTTGTCAACTGCAAAATTTTGCATACTAGATTTTATAGATTTACTCATTCGGATTCATCCTTTCTCTTTTTATATTTTATCGACTTTTGAAATTGTACTTTTAAAATTTTAATTATTAGTTTTAAATGGTTTAAACAAATTATAAAAAGAAACGAATTTTATTTCATTGGACAAATTCATCTTTCTGTCCTAAATTGCGACAAAAGTTTAACTTTGTCCAAATTTTAGACAGATGTCTATTTGTGTCCATTGTAAGAAATGTA
>URRU01000071.1 GCA_900550335.1 uncultured Clostridium sp.
ATTTTAATATTTGTTTTTTAATTTACTTATTTCTTTTTATGGGTATATTATAATAGAATCAATCAAATACTTATGTTGTTTTTACAACACTTTATAAATATTTTATAGACTGAAAGGAATTAATCTTATGAATACAATAACTAACTCTGATATAAATGCTATAAAAAACTCAATTATATTTAAAGATATAGACGAAAAAGATATTCTTCCTATGCTTGGATGTCTTTCTCCAACAAAAAAATCTTATAAAAAAGGCTCTTATATATTAAATCAAGGAGAGTACATCGACTTTGTTTGTCTAATTATCTCTGGATCTGTAAGGATAGAAAACATAGATATTTGGGGAAATAGAAAAATAATGTCTGAACTGACTAAAAGTGATATATTTGCCGAGAGTTATGCCTGTGTTACCAACGAACCTCTTATGGTTGATGCTATAGCCTCATCAGATTGTGTAATTCTAACTATGAATATGAATAAAGTTATGACTACATGTCCCTCATCTTGCAACTTCCATAATAAATTAATAAAAAATATGCTTTCTGTTTTTGCAATGAAAAATATCGCATTCACTAGAAAAATAGAGCATATCACTCAAAAGAATACTAGAGAAAAAGTACTCTCTTATCTAAATTACATGTCCTCAAAGTTTGGATCTACTTCTTTTGAAATTCCATTTAATCGTCAGCAGCTTGCAGACTACCTATCTGTTGAGAGAAGTGCACTATCATCAGAATTATCTAAAATGCAAGCAGATGGATTAATATCGTATAAGAAAAA
Organism: uncultured Clostridium sp.; assembly: GCA_900550335.1. Taxonomy (GTDB): domain Bacteria; phylum Bacillota; class Clostridia; order Peptostreptococcales; family Peptostreptococcaceae; genus Peptacetobacter. The sequence goes on from URRU01000071.1 coordinate 781, forward strand.
TAAATTTACTTTGCATATAAAAAGAGAGCAGTAAAATTCTGCTCCCTTTTTATATCTATTTTATTAATTTTTCTATATCTTCTTCAACTGTTCCTATTCCCGCAATTCCAAAGTTTTCAACCAAGAACTTAGCAGTATTTTCTGATAAGAATGCTGGTAATGTTGGTCCTAAGTGTATATTTTTTACTCCAAGATATAATAGTGAAAGTAGTACTATTACAGCCTTTTGTTCATACCAAGCTATATTATAAACTATTGGAAGTTCATTTATATCATCTAAACCAAATACCTCCTGCAGTTTCATAGCTATAACTGCTAAAGAATATGAATCGTTGCACTGACCTGCATCTAGCACTCTCGGTATTCCGCCTATATCTCCTAAATTTAATTTATTGTATCTATACTTGGCACATCCAGCAGTTAAAATCACAGTATCCTTAGGTAGAGATTTTGCAAATTCTGTATAGTAGCTTCTTCCTTTCTGTCTTCCGTCACATCCTGCCATAACAACGAATTTTTTAATTGGTCCTGATTTGACAGCATCTACAATCTTATCTGCAAGTGCAATTACCTGATTATGTGCAAAACCACCAACTATTTCCCCAGTTTCTATTTCTTTTGGAGAATTACATCTTTTCGCATGTTCTATTATTTCACTAAAATCTTTTTCTTCTCCGTATCCACCTTCTATATGTCTACATCCTTCAAAACCTACTGCACCAGTTGTATATACTCTATCCTTATAACTTTCACTCGGTGGCACTAGACAATTTGTTGTAAGAAGTATTGGACCGTTGAATGATTCAAACTCTTCTTTCTGTTTCCACCAAGCATTTCCATAATTTCCAACAAAGTGATCATACTTTTTAAACTCTGGATAATAATTTGCTGGTAACATTTCTGAATGAGTATAAACATCTACTCCTGTTCCATCAGTCTGTTTTAAAAGTTGTTCCATATCTTTTAAATCATGTCCAGAAACTAGTATAGCTGGATTACTTCTAACACCTATATTAACTTTTGTTATCTCAGGATTTCCATAAGATATAGTATTGGCATTGTCTAGAAGTGCCATTGAATCTACTCCAAACTTACCTGTTTCCATAGTTAAATCTATTAAATCCTGTAAAGTTAAGTTATCATCTGTTGTAGCTGTAAGTGCCTTCTGTAGAAATGCGTCTATTTCACTATTTTCAAAACCTAAAACACCTGCATGTTTTAAATACGCAGCCATACCTTTTAATCCGTATATTATAAGCTCTCTAAGGCTTCTAATATCTTCGTTTTCCGTATCTAAAACTCCGACATTCTCTGATTTTTCTCTTAGTTCAGCCTCATCTTTTGAATAATAAACTGCATACTCTGAAAGTACACTTCTATCGTCTAATTTAGATATAAGTTCTTCTTTTATATCCATAATAGATTTAACCTTATTTAATATAACTTTGTCGTCAAAGTTTGCATTTGTTATCGTTGTAAATAACGCATCCCTTATAATTCTATTTACCTCTACATCAACTTCCTTATTTTCTTTTCTAAGATTTGTAGTAACCTCAGAGATTCCCTTTGTTGTATATATAAGTAAATCTTGAAGATTTGCAGTAGCTGCCTTCTTTCCACAAACTCCATTTATAGTACATCCTGAACATCCAGCAGTTTCTTGACACTGGAAGCAAAACATTTTATTCATAATCTATTCCTCCTCTGTATTGAATGTACTCTTATCTTACATCAACAAGGAAATTATTTATGTTGTTTTTACAACGCTTTTAATTTTTATTTTTCTATATATAAATTTCTATAGGCTATATTTATTTTAGTAATTTAATTTTGTAAGTACTGAAAATCCATAATCGTATTCTAAAACAGTAATTTTAGCATTTTCTATTTTAAAGTTCCAATGATTTTCCAACTTCCCACAAAGCATATAAGAAAGTATATTTCTAATACTTCCACCATGTGCACAAATTATAGCTGTGCTACCATCTTCCATATCTTTTAAAATATACTCTACAGCTCTTTTATTCTTTTCATACGCTTCAATTGCATTTTCTCCATTTAGATATCTATAATCAAAGCCTTCCGAACAAAGCTTATCGTACTCTTTTGGATATTCATTTCTTATCCATTCAAAAGTTTTTCCTTCAAAATCACCAAAATCTATCTCTCCAAGATCTTTAATTTTTATAATCTCTAAATTTTCTAAATAAGCTATATCTTTAACTGTTTCTTCTGTCCTCTTAGATTCTGAAACATATAATTTTGAAAATTTCCAACCCTCTTCTTGTTTTAGTTTTTCTATTTTATCTTTTAAGCAAACAATCTCCAACTTTCCTTTTTCACTTATATCTGTTTCCATGCTCCCACAAAGTAGTCCTTTCTCGTTGGCTACAGTAGATGCGTGCCTAATTAAAATTAATCTCTTCATAATTTATATCTCTAGAAAAGAAGTACTGCTGTAAAATACACAACTAGTATAAATACAACTTCTGCCACTTCTATTCCACATCCTAGTACATCGCCAGTTATTCCACCTATCTTCTTATTAGAACTTCTCTTAATTAGAAGTATTGCAATAGCTGCAACAACTATACCTATTCCTATACATTCCATAGGTGCGTACATACCTGCTACATTCATTCCATTTATTATATATAAAAATCCTGCTGATAGGATTAAAGTGTATACTAAACCAACTATAATCATAGGCATTGTAGCTTTTCCAATGAATACATTTCCCATTCCGTTTTCTCTAGGGCTTTCAGTCTTTCTAGCAAGTAAAATTACAACTAATCTTGAAACCATTGGCATTATCGCTATCATATAAGACATTCCCCGGTTTAAAAATGTAACAATAACACCTATTTTTATAAGTATTGTAAACATAATGGCAAGTAGAGAATTTGTTCCTAGTCTAGAATCCTTCATTATTTCCAGCATTCTATCCTTATCTCTATTGCTAAAAAATGCATCTGCTGTATCTCCAAGTCCGTCTATATGAAGTCCTCCTGTTAGAAATACCTCTGTAAATACAGCTATTATAGCTATTACAAGGGCATCACTTGGAAAGATTACTCCAGCTAAAAGACTCACAAGATACGTTATTATACCTATAATAAATCCAACTAGCGGAAAATAATACATACCTTTATGGAATTCTTCATCAAATTCTCCACCAGTTTTAACAGGTATTCTGGTCAAGAACCCTAAAGTTCCTAAAAATCTTTTCATATATATCCCAACCTTTCAAATTTCTTTTGTGAATAAGTCTAGCACCTCAACCTTTATTTTATCTTAACAGGGATTCCGCTAATTACTAAATATGCTTCATCGCTATTTGATGCTACATATTGGTTAATTTTTCCAGCGGTATTTGCATATATTCTACTAAGTTTGTTGTCTGGGACTACACCCATTCCAATTTCATTAGTTACAAATACAAAGTATAGCTCTGTATTTCGTATTTCTTCAATTAGCTTTTCAAACTGGTTGAATATATACTCATCCATCTTTTCTAATTCTTCATTTGAAAGATCCTGTGGATTCATATCATATTTAAACATTAAATTATTTACCATAAGCGTTATGCAATCAAGCATAACTGTATCACATTCTTTTGATACATTTTCTATTATTTTAAATACATCCTCATAAAGTTCGTATGTTGTCCAATTAGAAGGTCTTCTCTCTTTATGTAATCTAACCTTTTCTTTCATCTCATCATCAAAAGGAATTGATGTAGCTATGTATCCTGTTCTATTGTCCTTTTCTATACATAAAGATTCTGCAAAAGCACTTTTCCCAGACTTTGCCCCTCCTGTTATAAAAACTATATTACTCATTTAAATTTTCATACCTACTTCCTCAAATGTAGCCATATTATTGTAAGTATAGATAGATGCATCTATAACATTAAATGCTAATGCTGCACCACTACCTTCTCCAAGTCTCATATTCATATTTAAAATAGGCTCAAGCTTTAATAGTTCAAGTGCCGCATCACTTCCTGGCTCATCTGATTTATGAGAGGCTATTAGATAATCTCTTGTTCCAGGATTTATTTTGTATGCTATAAGTGCAGCCGCATAAGATATATATCCATCTATAACTACTGGTATTCTATTTGCAGCACATCCCATTATAACTCCAGTCATAGCACCTATTTCAAACCCACCTATCTTTTCAAGTACTTCTATACCATCTGTTGGATTAGGGTTGTTTAACTCTATTGCCTTTCCTATAACTTTTGCTTTATGTTTTATCTTTTCTTCTGATAAACCAGATCCACTTCCTGTTATCTCTTCAGGAAGCTTTCCTGTCATAACAGAAATTATCGCTGTACTTGGAGTAGTATTTGCTATACCCATCTCACCAATTCCAATTATTCTATAGTCCTTAACTATACATTCTTCCGCTATTTCTATTCCTATTTCTATAGACTCTACCGCCTCTTCTCTAGTCATAGCAGGCCCTTTAGCCATATTTGATGTTCCTTTTCTAATTTTCCTATTTATTATTCCCTCAAGAGGTTCGTCGCAATTAATCCCCACATCTACAGCAACCATATCAGCTCCTGCATATCTAGAAAGCGCTCCAACTCCGCATAATCCCTTTGCAAAATTAGGGAACTGTATTTTTGTAATTTCCTGTGAATTAGGTGCAACACCTTCTTCGTATACACCATGGTCTGCACCAAAAGCTATTATTGCTTTTTTAGGTATATCAAACTTTTCTGTCTCATATATACCTGCCATCTGTACACAAATATCTTCAACCCTTCCTAGACTTCCTTTTGGATGAATAAGATTATTCCATCTATCCTGGGCTGCATCCATACTCCTCTTATTAAGAGGATAAATATTTCTTGAAATACTGCTCAGTAAATTCATTTTCTCCACCTCTAAAATAATTATTCTTTTATTATATTTTATTTATAACATATTTTTATTATAACAATAAATCAAAGAACTGCCACGCATTAATATGCCGACAGTTCTCTTTTTATTTAGTAGCTATATACTTTTTTAAAAGCTCTAATAGCTCTTTTCTGTCTACCTCAGAGTTATTCTTATTTTGCTTTTTCTTATAATCCTTGAAATATACAATCTTATTCTCGGACTCTTTCATAAGATCACTTCCCATTTCATATTAGATTAACTAATAGGATATTTTTTCAGAACAAATCCTTCTGCACTATATTTTATCCCTTTATAGTTGATATTCTATATATTTGAGAAATAACCTTTTATTTTATGCATCATTTTAAAATTTATTTTTTATAATGATTTTTTTATTACTATTTTCCATTTTCTATATAATCTATAGCTCTTTGAAGCTGTTTTTCTGTATCTTTTTCTTCTATAGTAGGTTTTATACCTTTTTTATGTATTGTTTTTCCGTCTGGAGTGAAGTATTGCTCAGTAGTTAGCTTATATCCTGAACCGTCTTTTAAACTTATTACAGACTGTACTATACCTTTACCAAATGTTTTTGTTCCTATAGATATACCCGCTTTATTTCCTAATATTGCACCAGTTAGTATTTCTGCTGATGATGCTGTATTTTCATTAGTAAGTAAAACTATCGGTATTCCAAGTTTTTTAGCATCTGATGTCTGAGTTTTTCTATCTCCGTCTCTATTTTCTGTATAAACTATTGTTCCTTCACCTATTAGTGTATCGGCAACTTCACAACATTTATCTACTAATCCACCGCCATTATCTCTTAAATCTATAATTAAAGCCTTCATATGCTGTTTTTTAAGTTTATTTAATTCTTTATTGAAGTCTTCAGGAGTTTTTTCTACAAATGTAGATAATTCTATATAGCCTATATTATCTTTAAGCATTTTTCCACTTACACTAGGCTCAGAAACCTTAGCTCTTTTTATTTTAAATGTTTTTATTTCTCCATCTCTTTTTACAGATACATTTACATAAGTATCCTTTTTGCCCTTCATTATTGCTACTGCTTTATCCACTGTATCGTATGTTACATATAGGTCGTCTACTTTATAAAGTATATCTCCTGCTCTTATTCCTGATTTATATGCGGGACCAGTTTCCCAAGCCTTAGCTATTGTAACAACTCCATTTTCTGGATTAGATAATATAGTAACACCTATTCCAACAAAGCTTCCTGTAGATGAGTCCATTACACTCTGCATTTCTTCTTCTGTAAAATATCCTGAATAAAGGTCGCCAGTTCCCATAAATAGCCCTTTCATTGCACCATCTATAAGATCCTGTTCTTTTACATCCTTATAATATGTTTCCTTTATCATTTCTTCCATAGCTATAAGTTTATTAAACTTCTTATACTTTTCGTAATCTCTTCTTGGAATTACACTAACTAGTCCTAATCCCACTTCCCCAACAAGTGTAGCTGCTACTGTTATAACAATAGTTAAAATTACAGTTATTATAGTCTTTTTATTGAATTTAGACTTCACCCTTAACATCCCTTTCAAATAATTTTTTATATTTTCTCCACGTGTATAGTACTATTCTTTTACCAATTATCCTTTATTGTTGACAATCTCAAATTTGTTATCTATATTATCTTTTGAGTAGATTTTTTAGTAAATAGTCAATATACAATAAATTAATTTTACCATATATTGTAGAATTTTTTATGAAATATTTTTATTTTGGAAAGGATGCGAATATTATTTATTCTTTAGATTTTATTAATTCGATTAAAGATGCAACTACAAAAGATTCTTTGAGAAAAACTGTCCTCTCTTTTAGAACTTCTTTGGATAAAAAAGATATTATTTCGATGTCTGAAGATATTTTCAATAGTTTTTTATCTATTGAAAAAATACAAGACTCTTCAAAATTTATGCTATATGTAGATTTTAGAAATGAGGTCGAAACAAAAGGAATTATTTCTAAACTTTTAAGCCTCGGTAAAGAAGTATATCTTCCAGTTACTTTAAAAGATGAGAGGAAACTTATACCTAAAAGGATTTTTTTATTAGATGATTTAGTTTCCGGAGCTTATGGTATTTTAGAGCCTAGTTTAGATGCTCCGTCTATTAATCCTTCTTTTTTGGATGTTGTCGTTGTTCCTGGTTCTGTGTTTGATAAAAGTGGATATAGGACTGGCTATGGTGGCGGATTTTATGATAGATTTTTAGAAGAAACAAGTGCAATAAGGGTAGGAGTATGTTTTGATTTTCAACTTGTAGACGATGTTTTTCCTGAAAAGCACGATAAGAAAATGGATTTTATAATAACTGAAAAACATATACTTTTTTTAAATCAAAAAAACTAGCTGTTGCAAAATTGCAACAGCCTCATTTTATTTGACTTATTTTATTATTTATCTCCGTAAAGAGATTTTATTATATCATATCTACAAATAATTCCCTTTATTTTTCCTTCATCGTCAACCACAGGAACTCTATTTATAGACTTCTTAATCATAACATTTGCTACATCATCGAATTTATCATCTTCGTGAACAGTTATTATATCTTCTGTCATAAGATCTTCTACTTTATAAGCAGCAATTCTCTTTAAATCCTTTTCAAGATTTTTCATATCATCAAGGAATATTAATCCCTGTAGGAAATTTATTACCCGAGGTGGTTCTATGTATTTTTCCTTTTTAAGTATGTCTGTCTCAGAAATTATGCCTATAACTTTATTATCTTCATCGACTACAGGAAGCCCACCTATCTTATCATGAATAAGCATTTTAGCTACATCAGATATTGTATCGTCTTTTTTCACTGTTTTAACATCAACTGTCATTATTTCTTTCGCTTTTAAATCATTCATCATACTTCTTCACTCCTTGTTATAGCCATAGCATTCGCAACAGCATATTCTCTGCAATGTGATAGTGATACTTTTATTTCACAGATATTATTATCTGTACAGAGCTTTTTAAAATTTCCATGTGCGATTACATAGGGTCTGCCTTTTTCATCCCTCAGCACTTCTATATCATTGAAGTTAAATCCTCTTATACCTGTTCCAACCGCTTTGCTTATCGCTTCTTTAGCTGAGAATGTAGCTGCTATACTCTCCCGCTTCATTCCCCTACTTTCAAAATATTTTATTTCATTATCAGTGAA
>URRU01000072.1 GCA_900550335.1 uncultured Clostridium sp.
AAAGTAGTCGCAAAAACTCTCAAAAATTTGAATCTCCTCAAATAAATCACTCCCATACAAATTTGTATTTATTATATTAATTAAAATTATATATTTTTTTATTTTTATTTTCAATCTATTATAAACTTTAATTAAGAAATATATTAGATATTATATTTTTTATACAAAAATAAGGACTTGATTCGATTGAAAATTTTTAATCGAAAACAAGTCCTATTTTTCAACATTAAAATATTAAATTTACAAGCTTATTAATATTTTCTTTCTAAGAAACCAACTTTTTTATATACTTTTCTAAGAGATTTTCTAGCTTTTGCTTCAGCTTTTTTAGCTCCTTCACAGTATATTTTTTCAAGATATTCCCTATCTTCTAAAAGTACTAGATATTTCTGTCTCATAGGCTCTAATACGCTTATTATAACTTCAGCAGTATCTGCCTTGAAATCTCCATATCCTTTACCTTCGTACATTTTTACTATCTCATCTATTGATTTTCCTGATAAAGCTGAGTATATATCAAGAAGATTTTTTATACCTGGCTGTTCTGGTGAATATCTTACTACACCTTCAGAGTCAGTTACACATTTTTTAATTTTTCTTCTTATTGTATCTGGGTCATCTTCAAGAAGTATAAATCCATTTACATTTTCATCAGATTTACTCATTTTTTTAGTAGGATCCTGTAAGCTCATTACTCTTGCAGCTTCTTTTGGGTAGTATCCTTCTGGTATTTTGAATGTATCTGAATATCTATTGTTGAATCTATTTGCTAAATCTCTTGCTAATTCAAGGTGCTGTTTCTGGTCATCCCCAACAGGTACTAAATCTGTTTGATAAAGAAGTATATCAGCAGCCATTAATACCGGATAAGTGAATAGACCTGCATTTAAGTTAGCTTCAGATTTCCGCGCTTTATCCTTGAACTGAGTCATTCTGTTTAACTCACCCATGTATGTCATTGTATTTAATACCCACATTAATTCAAGATGTTCTTTAACGTGTGACTGTATAAATATAGTATTTTTTTCTGGATCTAGTCCACAAGCTATATACTGAGCTAATAATTTTTTAGCGTTTTCTCTAAGAACTTTTGGCTCCTGAGGAACTGTTATAGCGTGTAAATCGACAACGCTAAAGAAACATTCGTATTCGTCCTGAAGTTTTGTCCAGTTTTTTATCGCTCCTAGGTAGTTACCTAATGTCATTTTTCCTGATGGCTGAGCACCACTAAATATTACCTTTTTTTCGCTCATCGTAATCCCTCTTTCTATTTTAAACTTATATTTATATTAGTTTTATATTTTGGATTTATATTTTTATAAATTTTAATCTCAAAATCTCGCTATTATTTTCAAATATTAAAACTATGTTATTTCTTTAAGCTATGTTATTTCTTAAAACTATATCATTTCAAGCATATCCATAACTATATTAGCTGAAGTAACTGCAGCTTTTTTAGAGAATTCTTCAAAAGTAACATCTGCACTTCCGTCAGCTTTATCAGACATAGCTCTTATTATAACGTATGGAGTTTTGTTTAAGTAACAAACGTGAGCCATTGCAGCTCCTTCCATTTCACAGCAGAATCCACCGAAGTCGTTTACTAATTCGTTTTTAGTTTCCATATCTGCAACGAATAAATCTCCAGTAGCTATTCTACCTTTCATAACATTATGTCCTTTATTTTCTTTAACTGCTGCATCAAAAGCTGCATTTATTAATCTTTCATCAGCTTTAAATTCTGAGCAATCCATTCTTGGTATAGTCCCTTTTGGATCTCCAAATGCTGATGCATCCATATCGTATTCTATTGCATCTGTTGATATTACTATGTCATTTACATCTAATTCGTCATTTAATGCACCTGCAACACCTATATTAACAAGAGCTTCTGCACCGAATTCGCTTATTAATATCTGAGTACACATAGCAGAGTTTACTTTACCAACTCCACATTTAACAACTATTACATCTTTTCCTCTTAATTTACCAACGTAAAATTCAAGTCCTGCTTTTTCTACTTTTTCTTCTAATTCTATTTTTTCAAGAAGTAATGCTACTTCTTCTTCCATTGCACCTATTATTCCTATCTTGTTCATAATATCCTCCTAAAATTAATTTTTCCAATAAAAAAACGCCCTCGTGTTAAAAACACTAGGACGATATTACCGCGGTACCACCTAAATTATACACTTATCGTGTATCTCTCTTCTGCGTAACGTGCAGTGACGGTTCGGCTACTATAATTCACCTATCTCCTCGTGGACCCATTCACCGAATCTATTTATGCTGCAATCTCAGCAACTTGCAACTCTCTGTATCAAACTCAACTCGACTACTCTCTCCAGTCTTAGGATTTATAATTTAAAATTTTCTATAATTTTATGATACAAGCAATCTTTTTTTCTGTCAAGAAAATAGCTTTAAATTTTCTGCAATTTTCTAAAGGAATTTTAGACTCTCTATAGAATATATAAATAAACCAAAATTAATATAAATTGGTTAAAAATCCAAATAAATTTTACCTACAAAAGGGGGACAAGATTATGATAATAACTACAACACCATCAGTAGAAGGATACAGAATAGTTGAATATAAAGGAATAACTTACGGAGAAGTTGTTTCAGGGGTTAACTTCTTTAAAGACTTTGCAGCTGGATTATCTAATATATTCGGTGGAAGATCAAATTCTTATGAAGATGAGTTAAAAAATGCTAGAGAAAGAGCTCTTGAAGAATTAGAAGGAAGAGCCGCTGCAAAAGGTGCAAATGCAGTTGTTGGAGTTGACACAGACTATGAAGTACTAGGTGCTGACAACGGAATGCTAATGGTAACAGTATCTGGGACAGCAGTAGTAATAGAGAGAATATAATAGAAAGGGCAAGAGTGTAACTGCTCCTTGCTCCAGGCTTCAGCGCCCCACACTGTTAGACTAACACATTTAGCGGTTGTGGGGCGCTTGCAGAATTATCGCTATTATAGCAGTTACAACTCTTGCCCTCATCATTATATCCTTGTTTACAGGTTGAGATTAAATCGATTTTAAAATTAATAAAATTTAATTATATAGAAAAAGGTTGTTACAAAATTTGTAGCAACCTTTTTTTATATCCTTATCTTGAACTTATATTTTTATATTTGTAATACATCTTTTTACTAACTTTTCCACTCACACTCTTTTCCAAATTTAATTTTGAGTAGATGTTAAATGTGAGGTATGTTGCAATATTTTGTATTAGTCCTTTTGCGTAGTGTCAAGAATTAATCGAACTCGACGATCTGCAGACGTGAGGAATTTTTCCAACAGAACTATTTTCCTACACCACGTCGAAGCCCGGAGAGGAGATTATTCTTGATGCTACGCATAAGAAAGGACTGTTACAAAATATGCAACAGCCCCACATTATATATACTCAAATTAAATTATTCCTTTCATTGCTAGTACTAGCATCACACATGTTACTATTACAAGTACCGCTACAGCCATTACACCAGGATGAACTATCATTTTAGGTGCATCTTTAGCTTCTGATTTTAAAACTGTTCTTCTAAGTGCAGACACTATCGGTTTATAGATAAGTAAAATTATCGCTGAATCTATTCCACCTTTTATTAAGTTGAAAGGCATTATAGCAGGGACTAAAAGTTTTACAACTTCTGCTCTTGGAATTCCCATATATATTGGTGTTACTAAATAGTTCCATAACATCATAACAACTGTAAGAAGTACTGTTCCTGATACTAAACCTATTATTGAGCCTCTTAAAGTTCTATCTTTTTTGTATATAAAAGCTGCTGTACAAGAAAACGCACATATAGAAATTATATTCATTATAAGTCCTATTATTCCATCTTCACTTATAGTTAAAAATTCTATAAATGCTGTTACTACAGCTACCATTAATGACATAAATGGTCCCCAAATAAATCCACCTATTGTTATAATTACGTTCTTTGGATCATATTCTAAGAATAATACCATAGGTATTCTTATAAATAATACCGCTGCAAATGCTAGTGCACTGAGCATTGCCACCCTTGTCATTGTTTTTGTCTTGCTTTCCATCATTTCTTCATCACTCCTAAAAATTTAAAATAAAAAACACCTGATAGACTAAGTGCCTTTCAGGTGTTGTAACTCTCTATAAAAAATTAATTTGATTTTTCATTAAATCTAAACTTTACTCTAGATTAATTTTTATAATTCTTTTTAATTATTCAATCATTAAATTTACTCTTAAAATTTATACATGATTTAAATTCTACAAAATCAAATTTAAAATAGATAGTTATTAACACATCTTCTCTCATCCAGACTATACTGTCGGTTTTGGAATTTCACCAAATCCTGAATTGAACTTCTGCCAATTCCTGCGTTTTAAAAAACGCTCGCGGACTATACCGCCGGTCGGGAATCTCACCCTGCCCTGAAGACATCTTAACTAATTCAGTTGTCTATTATTAAATTATCACAATTAAAAAATAAAATCAATACTATATTGACTTTAATAACCAATAAACATATAATCAAATTGTAGAAATAATACCCCTACAAGGTATATTACTTTTAAATTTTTAGGAGGAAGTATTATGAAAAAAATAATAAAAATAGATGGCATGGGATGCCAGCATTGTGTAAATAGAATAACTGAAGCACTTTCTGCTATAGACGGTGTAGATGTATTAGAAGTTAGTTTAGAAGATAAAAGTGCAACTGTTGATGTTGAAGAATCAATAGCTGACGAAACTTTAATGAATGCTATAGATGAAGAAGGATTTGAACCTATAGAATGTGTTTTAGCATAATATAAACTTGTTCACCAATTAAATATAATCATAAAAAAGAGCTTTTATCTCCATACAAGATAAAGCTCTTTTTTCATTTTTTCTTATATTTTATTTTTTCCTTACATTTTTTATTTTTCTATCTTTTTTATATTTTTCCGATGCTAAATATTATTTATTTTCTGCTCCTGATGAAGCTTCCTCTTTTTTTAGATTTCTCTGATTCTTAAATGTAAGCACTACTTTGAATAAATCTCCATCTGAACTTACCTTCATCTTACCGTCCTGAAGCTCTGTGAAGCTCTTAGCTATTGCAAGTCCAAGCCCACTTCCCTCAGTATTTCTTGATTTATCTCCTCTAACAAATCTTTCTGTTAGATTTTCAACATCGCAGTTTAATTCCTCTGCTGAAATATTCTTAAACTCTATCTCTGTATTTTCTGCATCTCTCTTAACATTTATGTATACTCTAGTGTATGGCATTGAGTATTTTGAGATATTAGATATTAAATTAGAGAATATGCGGAAAGTTCTCATACTATCTAATTCTAGTATCACCTTTTCTTCTGGGAAATTCCCCTTAACTTCTAAATGAGTTGCATTCAATTTATCCTCAAGTTCTACTAAAGTCTGTTTTATTAAAGATACAACATCCACCTTCATAGGATTCATTTTAACATTTCCACTTGTAGCCTTACTTACTTCAAATAAGTCTTCAATAAGAAATTTTAATCTATTTGATTTTTTATCTATAGTATCAAGATATTTCTGTCTTTCTTCTTCTGTTATTCCCTCTTTTTTAAGAAGGTCTACATAAGTTATTATTGAAGTAAGTGGAGTTTTTAAATCGTGTGAAACATTAGTTATAAGCTCTGTTTTCATCTTCTGGCTCTTAACTTCTTCACTAACCGCTGCACTAAATCCTTTTTCGATATTTTCTAAGTTTTCTTTTATAGGATTGAATACTCCTAAATCTTCTTCTGGCACTGATCCAAAATCGCCATTTGCTATATCTTCAGTTATTGTTTCTAGTTTGTTGTAGTCTTCTAATACTTTACCAAATTTTTTCTTAATCAATCCGTAAAGTATTACTGAATATATTGCTCCTGTGATTATACCAAATCCCCAAATTGAAGAACAAATTGTTATCGCTAGGAAGTTTACTCCTAATGCTGCCAATATGAATTTTTCATATCCGTCTTTTAAATCTAGATTATTCATCCAGCTAAAGAACTTTTTAACCTTTGAAATCATCCATTTTACAACTCTAACTGTTATACAAGAATTGAATATTACTTTTCTATCACCCTTAGCAATCATATCTCTTAGATATATACCACCCATTAAGCATAGTGCAAATAATATCATCCAATATCCTAAATTACCTATCACTACTCCCCACGAAGCTGTAGTTGCTGATATAGGAACCATTTGCATAAGTATATTCGCCAATGAATCTGATGTACTAACATCTATAACCTGTATTGGATTTATCACAGTTGCAAACGCCGAAGATATTAAAAATACAAGTATCACTATCACTTCTATTGGAACTTTTATCACACTGCTCATTGCAAATACATCATTTCTTATGCTATTAGGTAAAACAAATCCTAATAAAGCATATACGCACATTATTATAATAGCTACCATTGCTATCTGATTTAATGTATGCATCTTATCCCCTGAAAGAAGATAATAAATTCCATTGTAATTATATCTGCTTGAATTATATGGATTAGATAATATAGTGAATGCATCTCTTTTTGTTAGCCCTATTGTAAAAGTCGCGTCTTTTATAGGAGGTAATTTATAACTTAAAGGACCTCCACCGCTATTATTGTGTAAATTTTGACTTCTTACCTTCCAGTCTGAAGTTGTTCCTAACATAGCACTTTCGCATTTATTTATATCTATTCCGTGTAAAGTTTTGAAGCTGTAGTTTCCGTCTTTATCAAAATCTAAAACCATGTAGAATAAATATTTGTCCAATATTTCTTCTGTTTTAGCACTACCTTCTTCATTTAACTGACTTAATGCCATTTTTCTGATAAGATCTAATTCATTTTTTTCATTTCCAATGTCCTTTTTATTTGTTTTGTCATAAACATTATACTTGATAGGTTTATTGGCTGCATTTAAAGCTATTTCCGAATACTCCATATCATTTCCAAACGCTTCATTAAAGTCCTCTATTATATCTTCTTTTTTTAGTATTACATCTCCATCGTCATTCATTTCATCTGTTAATTCTTCTGGTGTACCTAAGTCTATGTCTATGTTTCCAAAGGCACTTTTAATATTTTCTTCTGTTAAAAATAAATCTGAAGGTTTATCTACATTCCCCTCACTACTCTTCAATTTCCAGTACATTGGATATATCTGATCTAAAAAATAACCAGCTGCATTTTCAGTATTTAAAATCTGGTCTTCTATTTTTAAATTATCCGTCATTTTTCTGTATGTGCTCATAACACCAAACGCACTTGCAAACAAAATAACTAATACGACTAAATTGGCTACTATTTTCTTTGATTTATCGTCCTTAAATTTTTTCAATTTTGTATCCAACTCCCCACACCACCTTTAAGTATCTTGGATTTTTCGGATCCAATTCTATTTTTTCTCTTATATTTCTTACATGTACCATTACAGTATCTGTGTTTATCGCAGCCTCATTCCAAACTCTTTCGTAAATTTCTTCTGCTGGAAATACTCTGCCAGGATTTTTTATAAGTAATCCTAAAATCTTAAATTCTATTGGAGTCAGTCTTACTGGATTTCCGTCAACAGAAACCTCTTTTGTATCGTCATTTAACTCAAGCCCTCCTATTGTGTATATGTTTTCATTCACAGCTTCAACTTCTGCTTTGCTTGCCTTTTGAATGTTCATATATTTTGTGTATCTTCTTAGCTGAGAATTTACTCTAGCTAAAAGTTCAAGAGGTTTGAAAGGTTTTGTAACGTAATCGTCTGCCCCTATGTTTAGTCCCATTATCTTATCTACTTCTTCAGATTTTGCTGAAAGCATTATTATCGGGAAGTTGTGATTTTCTCTAGCTTTCATAGTGAATGTTATCCCGTCCATTACTGGCATCATTATATCCACTATTGCTAAATGAATCTCTTCATTTTCTAAAACTTTAAGACCTTCCATTCCGTTGAAAGCTTTAAAAACATTGTATCCCTGATTTAATAAATATATTTCAACTGCTTCTGCTATTTCTTTTTCATCTTCAACTACTAATATGTTATATGCGTTCATAATATCGCTCCTTTGTCGTATAATTTCTACTCTTTAATTATACAACAGTATGTGTTATTAGATGAAATTTTATTATTACTATAATTTTTATTGATATAAATAGATAATGGCTTTTTAAATTTTTTCCTTTTCATCTCCCAAACTTCCTTTCTCTCTTTTGTTAATTATATTGTATTGAATAATTTTAAAGATAGACTTTGTATATTTTTAAAGAATTTCTTAAGAGTTTCTATATATCAGGTTTAGTTTTTTGAATTAAGTTTATTTAATTGATTTTTATCATTATCTAGTTGTTAAATTTAATTTTACTTCATTAGTTTTTATCTTGATTGATTTTAACTTTTGCAATGATATAATTAAAATTAGAAAACTAATAAAAAGGGAGGACTTTCTATGTTTTGCGATTACCACACTCATACAATATTTAGCGACGATTCAGAATATCCAATGGAAGAATGTGTAAAAGACGCTATTTCTCTTGGAATTAAAGAAATTTGTTTTACAGACCATGTAGATTATGGGGTTAAATATGATTTAAAAGATTTAAAACCAGAAGAAGTAGAAGGTAAGGTTTTAAATGTCGATTTTGAAAAATATTTTTCTG
>URRU01000073.1 GCA_900550335.1 uncultured Clostridium sp.
AATAGTGATATTATATTGATAATTATTTAGCTTTTTAAAATTTGATATATTATTTATACATAAATTTTTTAAATTTTGGTCAATTTCTACACCATATAAATATTTAAAATTTTTCGAGGCAAGATATATTAAAAATATGCCAGCACCACAACCAATATCCATAATTTTATCATTTTTATTTATTTCGTTACTTTTGATTAATTCATCGATTAATAATAAATTAGTTCTTTCATAAGGGTTGAATCTAATATCTGTTTTAGCTTGCATTTTGCCATCAATTAAAGAATATTTTTTTAAAAATTCGTTAAGTACTTTTTTTGAAATATGTTTTTTTAATTTAAAAGATAATTTTTCAAAAAGGTTAGCAAAATAAAAAAATATAGATATCATTATAAATTACCTCTTTTAGAAAAAAGGATGAGAAATATTTTTATTTCTCATCCTTTAAATTAAATAATAATTAATCATCATCATTCCAAAATGGACCACAATCAGTATGGCATCCGGAATAGGTAATATCAGAATCTGTTACACAAATTAAAGTGGGTTCTTCCATGATAAATACCTCCTTTTTTATATTATATAATAACAAAAAAAAATAAAAAAATCAATTCAAATTTTTCTGAAAATAATAAATTTTCTTATCTTTAATTATATTATACAACTTTAGAGGATAAAATAATAGTTTTTTTCTATGTAAATTAGAGTTTATTATAGATTTAAGTTGATTTAATAAAATAAAAAATATGATAGAAAAAGAAAATACAATAGATTATAATAAAGAAATAAAAGTATAGAAATAAAGAGTGAAAGCATAAAAAGTGTAAAAGAGAAATAGAGGAAGTTATGAAAAATAAAAAATTAAAAATAATATCAATAATAATTTTAATAGTAGTGATACTTTTGGTGTGGGGAACTAATGATATAGTTACCTCAACATATTCTGTAGGAAATGAAAAAATACCAAGTGAGTTTGATGGATATAGAATAGTTCAAATTTCAGACCTTCACAATAAAGAATTTGGAAAAAATCAGAAAAGGCTTATAGAAAAAATAAAAAAAGAAAACCCAGATTTAATAGTAATAACAGGAGATATTGTAGATAGAAGAAAATGGGGAACTAAAAATATGGAGAAGTTTTTATCTGAAATAAAAGGGACAGCTCCTATTTATTATGTATCTGGAAATCACGAGGTTTGGTCGTTTAAGTACGATATAGTGAAGAAAATTTTAAGAAAATACGATGTAAATATTTTGGATGATGAAGTAAAAAGTATAAGAAAACGTAAAGAAGAAAATGGAAAAGTAGGTAAAACAGAAAGTATAAAAAAAGGTAGTTCAGAAATCAAGATAGCAGGAATAATAGACACAGGATTTGAAGATAGAGAAGAATATGTTCCAGAAATATTAAAAAATTTAAAGAAAAAAGTTAAAGCTGATGAGTTTAGCATACTTCTTTCTCATAGGCCAGAGCATATAAAAGATTATTCAGATGCAGGATTTGATTTAGTATTTTCAGGACATGCACACGGTGGCCAGATTAGGCTTCCATTTATAGGAGGAATTTACGCACCTCATCAAGGATTTATGCCTAAGTATACAAAGGGTGTAATAAATATGAAAAAAACAAAAATGGTAGTAAGCAGAGGGCTTGGAAATAGTGTGCTTCCAATAAGAATATTAAATAGACCTGAGATAACAGTTACAGTTTTAAAAACTAATCGTTAAAAATGAAAATAGGTAATAAAAGTTAAAGAAATTTTACAAAAAATTTATATAAAAATATGCATTCAAATTAACTGTAAATTTGATGAAATCATATAAGTGTGTTATTATATCTTTATGACGTTTGAAATGAAAAATAGTATTTAAAAAAGAAGTTATTAAATGATTAAAAGAAGTTATTAGAGAAAGAGGTAAACAAAATGGCAGTATTAGTAACAGGTGGCGCTGGTTATATAGGAAGTCATACAGCGATAGAATTACTAGAAGAAGGTTACGAGGTAATTATCGCTGACAATTTCTGTAATAGTAATCCAGTGGTAATAGATAGGATAAAAGAATTATCTGGAAAAGATGTAATTTGCTATGAAGTAGATGTTAGAGACTTCAACAAAATGGATGAGATATTTAAAAATCACAAAATAGATTCAATAATTCACTTTGCAGGCCTTAAAGCTGTAGGTGAATCAGTGGAAAAGCCTATAGAATACTACAACAACAATTTAATATCTACGTTGACAGTATTCGAGCTTATGAAAAAATACGATGTTAAAAACTTTGTATTTAGTTCTTCAGCTACTGTGTATGGAGATCCTCATAAGTGCCCAATACTTGAAAATTTCCCACTTTCAGTAACTAACCCTTATGGAAGAACAAAACTTATGATAGAGGAAATGTTAAAGGATATAGCTAAAGTAGACGATAGCATGAATATAGCTATACTTAGATATTTCAACCCAGTGGGAGCTCATAAGAGTGGAAAAATTGGAGAGGACCCAAATGGAATACCAAACAACTTAGTTCCATATATAACTAAAGTTGCAATAGGTCAGCTTGAAAAGGTCAATGTATTTGGAAATGACTACCCTACTCCAGACGGAACAGGTGTAAGAGATTATATACATGTAGTAGACTTAGCAAAAGGACATGTAAAAGCTATAGATAAACTAAAAGAAAATCCAGGACTTGTTGTCTACAACCTAGGAACAGGAACAGGATACAGTGTTTTAGAAATGATAGAAATGTTCTCAAAAATTAGCGGTAGAGATATACCTTATGAAATAGTAGGAAGAAGAGCTGGAGATATAGCTGAATGTTATGCAGATCCAACTAAAGCAGAAAAAGAGTTAGGTTGGAAGGCTGAGTATGGACTTAAAGAAATGTGTGAAGATTCATGGAGATGGCAGGAAAATAATCCAAATGGATACAATCAAAAGTAATATAGCTTTATGGATATAATCAAAAGATAATATAGATTTTTATTTATAAAAGTTATTAAAAGTAGCTTATAAATTTTTTAGAAATTATAAGATAAATTAATCGTAATTTGCAGGAGGGCTTGAATAATGAAGAAGCTAATGAAAAAGTATCTCGTTGTGCTTATGTCTGTTTTTATGATATTTGCAGCAGTAGTTCCAACTAGTACTGTAGAAGCAGCACCAAAACAGCTCATAATAGTAAATACGAAATACAATAAGCTAACATTCTACAACAATGATAAGTTAGTAAAAAGATTTAACGTAGCATCTGGAAAACCTAGTACACCTACACCAACAGGTAAAACTAGAGTTGCCAACAAAATAGTAAATAGACCTTACTATTCTGGAGGAATCCCAGGTGGACATCCTAACAATCCACTAGGAAACAGATGGATAGGAATATTTGGAGGAAGTACTTACGGAATCCATGGAAACAACAAAGAAAGTTCTATAGGAAAACATGTATCTGGCGGATGTATAAGAATGCATAATGCCGAAATAAGATGGTTATTCCCTCAGGTTAGAGTAGGATGTACTGTTTTAATAGACTATAGCTCAAAAACTGATGCTCAGATAGCTAAAAAATACGGTGTTTCATTCAATCAGGGTGTAAAAGCTGGATGGAAAACTGTAAACGGTCAGAAAAAATACTTAAAAGAAAATGGGAAATATGCGTCTAACGAATGGTTAACTATATCAGGTAAAAAATACCACTTCAATGGAAATGGTACAACTGATAAAGGAATGCAGACTATATCAGGAAGCAAATACTACTTTGACAAAGATGGTGTTATGCAGACTGGATGGATAACTGAAGGAGACTTCAAATATTACTTCGATTCAAATGGAAAAGCTCACATAGGATGGCTTGAATTAAATGGTAAGACATATTACTTCGACCAGACAGGAGCTATGGTAACAGGAGAACAGGAAATAGACGGTATAACATATACATTCAATGCAAAAGGAGAAGCAACTCCAGCGTGGGATGTAGTTAAAGGAAGCAATAGATACTCTACTGCTACAGAAATAAGTAAGATGAACTATGCAACAGGAGGAACTGTAGTACTTGTAAATGGTAATGCAGTAGCAGACGGAATAGCTGCAACACCACTTGCTGCATCAGAAAATGCTTCAATATTATTAGCTAATAAAGATAATTTACCATCAGAAACAGCTAAGAGAATGAAAGAAATAGCACCTTCAAAAGTTATAATAGTAGGTGGAACAAATGCAGTTAGTACAGCTTTAGAATCAAAAATAGCTAAAGATTACTCAGCTGAAGTAGAAAGAGTAGCTGGAAAAGATAGATACTCTACATCATTCGAAATAGCTAAAAAACTTTCTGAAAATGGAGTAGAAATAAATACTGCTTACATAGTATCTGGAAAAGGTGAAGCAGATGCACTTTCAGTAGCTTCAAAAGCTGGAGAAGAAAAACAGCCTATAATACTTACTGGAAAAGATGCTTTAAATCCAGAAATGCATGAATGGTTAAAAGAACAGAACCTTCAGGATGCATACTTCATAGGTGGAGAAAGAGTTATATCAAATAACTTAATATCTTCAGTTAATGAAATAACAACAAACGATGTATCTGCAAACAGAATAGCAGGTAAAAATAGAGAAGAAACAAATGCTAAAGTAATAGAAAAACTTTATAAAGACGGATACAGTACTTTATTTGTAGCAAAATCAAATGTACTAGTAGATGCTCTTTCTGCTGGACCAATGGCAGCACAGAGAAATTGTCCAGTAGTATTAATGAATACAAAAGGACTTACAACAGCTCAGAAAAAAGCATTAAATGGAGCTTATGTAGACAACCTATATCAGATAGGTGGAGGAGTTTCATTTAAAGGAATGAGCCAGATTTACTCTATGGTAAAATAATTAAAAAGTAATTGATTATTGTAAGTATATTGTTGGAATAAATAGACGCAGTTTCCGAAAGTAATCTAAATATTGATGAAATCGGGGGCTGCGTTATTTTTAAAGGGGTGGTTTTATGGTTAATCTATGTATATACGAATCATTGAAAAATGTAGACGACTATGTTGACTACACAGACAATATAGAATTTGAATATAGATATAAATACGATTTTATTACAGAGGCTTCAAAGAGAAATTATCGGAACATAGTTTTAAGGTCTCTAATTCAGATATATAACAAAGATAGTGAAAATCTAAAATTTCCCGAAACAGAGTACCCGATTTCTTCGTATATGGGATGCTTTGTAAATTCTGTAAGGGGAATTGTCTCTGAAAATATACTCCCAAAAGAATGGGTAGAAAAATTCACAAAAAACACAATTTTAAATTCTAAAGATAAAAAAGAAGTTCAGATTGCATTGGCACTTGGGGAATATTTCCTAGCAGATAATCTTGTAGAGGAAGTTAGCAAGGTCTTTTCAAAATCTGGAGATTATATAACTTATGTTATAGGTGTTATAAAAAGAATGCAAAACTACAACACATTCCTTTTCGATTTAATAAAAAATTCAAAGGGAATGATAAAATTTATAGCTGCTGAAAATATTGAAGAAATAGATATGAAAATAACTAAGTATATGCTTACAGAGGGATATAAAGACGATTATTATGGAGATTTTATGGCAGGACTTGTTATTAATCTGTTTAATTGTTCTGCATATCTACTTAGAGAGGATATAACAACTGATGAAGTAAATAAATTCTGTAAGTTGTTTGTAGATTTCTTTAGAAGCTCAGGGCCTGCACCTTTTACGGGAGATTTAGACTTTTTAGATGCATTTTTATACAATATAGAAAAATATGGAGACAGTATAGAGGCACTATACTGTATATTTGCAATAAAGGAAATTGTTTTAGAGGATAAAACAATAGAGATAGATGAAAAAGAGTTTTCAAAAGGGATAAAATCATTGGCAAGTCAGAAAAAATTTAAAACTGACTTAAAAAATGCACTAGCAGAGGGAGAATTTGAATTATCTGATTTAATGTTTATGGCAGAGAATATTGAAATGAATATTAATCTTAAAAAGGTTAAGAAGTTCCTAGAAAAAGATGCCTATAATCCAAAAATATACAGATCACTACTTGAATGCGATACTTTTTTAAATCATGTTGAACTTGTAGAATATGTAGAAGAAAATCTAGATTTTTCTGATATTGTCGGCAAAATGGAAGGGATAAGTCTTAGAGATGAGAGAGAATTAAATAAAAAAGAGGAAATATTTGATTTGATTTTATCTGAATTAGATAAAGTTTATCCAGTAGGTGTAAACCTTCTTAAAATGGGAATGGATGCAAATAGCACTAGAATAAGAAGAAAAACATCAAAAGTTTTATTGAAATTAAAAAAACAGCTACCTAATGACTTTGTGGATTATATAGTTATGAGATTCTCTATGGAAATTATTCCTGAAGTTAAGAAAAATTACGAAAAAATTATAAATAGAGATGTAAATAAAAAAATAGAAAAAATATCTGTAGAGGATATAAAAGTAGATGTAAATTCTAAGGATATTTATGTATTAGACACTTATATAGCAGGACTTGCTTATAGAGACAAGGATATGCTTGAAAAAGAAATTAGGGAAAATGTAAGATTCTATATGAAGAGAGATATTTCTAATTTACACGATATTAAAGCTATAAAGATTGTATCTAAAAGTGGGCACGTTGTCGGATTTGTACCTAAAAAAGACAATGAGATAATAAGTAGACTTATGGATTCTGGAAAATATTTCTACTGCATAATAAATGAGGTCGATATGGATAGACTTCATGTTGGTATAGAAATATATATGAGCTACAAAGATGTCATTATGCAGATAGATCAAGTTGCTAGGGCTTTATCATTAGAGCCTAAGAAAAATAGATTCAATTAACATATTATATTTCATAGAGGGGAATGGAGAATACAAAATTTAAGATAGAGTGAAAAAAATTTAAAAGATTGAAGTTTTTTTAAAATAAAAAGCATATAGTCTTTGAAAAATACAGACAAATCTGATAAAATAGAATAAAGTCAAAAAAACGGAATAATCAGAAAGTTTAAAAAGGGGAGGATTTATTCATGAACAAAAAAACAACTGACATATTTGTCGTGGGGTTTGCACTGTTCTCAATATTCTTTGGGGCAGGTAACTTACTTTTCCCACCATACTTAGGTCTGGTTTCGGGACAAGATTGGTTTATTTCATTCTTAGGATTCATAATTGGGGATGCAGGACTAGCACTTTTAGTTATAGTTGTTGCAGCTAAAAATAAGGGGATACTGGATGAAATTTTAGTTAGAGGTGGAAAGAAGCTGGCCAGATTTATTGGTTGTGCAGCGATTTTATGTATAGGGCCATTCTTAGCAATACCAAGAACAGCAGCTACTACATTTGAAATGAGTATTCTACCATTTATGCCTAATTTAGGCACTGCAGGGTCTGTTATTTTCTCGATATTATTCTTTGTAGCTACTTATGTACTTACAATAAAATCTACAAGAGTTTTAGATATTATAGGTAAATTCTTAACTCCTGTACTTTTATTAAGCTTATTAGCTCTTATAATAAAAGGTGTTATAACACCAATAGGACCTATGAGTCCAGACCACATGATAGACAGAAGTCTATTCAGTGAAGGTCTTTCTCAGGGATATTTAACAATGGATGCACTTGGAGCATCTGCAATGGCTGGTATAATGATAAATACTTTAGTTTCTAAGGGATATAAAGATACAAAAGATCAGATATCTATGACTATAAAATCTGGATTTGTTGCAGGTATAGCATTATCAATAGTATATGGTGGACTTTGCTACTTAGGAGCTACTATGTCTACTATACACGATATAAACACTTCTCAGGCTCTTCTAGTGGTTGCAGCTACTGAGGGAATATTTGGAACGCCAGGTAAAGTTCTACTAGCGATAATGGTTTTATTCGCTTGTTTAACAACATCAATCGGTTTAACATCATCTGCAGGTAGATATTTTGAAGATACAACAGATGGAAGATTATCTTACGAAAAAATAGTTACAGCTATATGTATATTTAGTGCAGTTGTTTCTACATTTGGTGTAAACAAGATAATACAGATATCTATACCAATACTTCAGACTATATACCCTGTTATGATAATACTTGTTGTACTTACAATATTCACTAAACAGATAAAAAATGATAATACATTTAAAGGTGCAGCATACTTCACATTTGTAGCTAGTATATTATCTGTAGCAAATTCTTTAACAGGTGCATTTGAATTTATAAATGTATTACCACTTACATCTCTTGGACTTGGTTGGATAGTTCCAGGGTTAGTAGGAGCTTTAGTAGGAAGCTTTATAAAAACTAAAGAATCAATGCAGACTTTATAGTCTATAATTAAATTAATTTATAAGAATAAAAATCAATTTACAAGAACAAAAATAAATTAATAAAAATAAATTAAGATTGATTAACACAAATTAAAAGTGATTAATAAAGATTAAATCTAATCTTA